>DATIVB010000542.1:0-3698 GCA_035466375.1 Chondromyces sp. | reverse complement strand
GCGCAAGCGGACTACCTGGTGCGCTACTACCTGCTCGCGCTCGGCACCGGGCTCGTGGAACGGGTGTTCTGGTGGCGCCTCATGGCACGCGGTTACGGCCTCATCGCTCCCGGCGGCGACGGCTCGCGGCGCCGCCGACCCGCGTGGTACGCCATGCGGACCATGATCGACCACCTCGAGGGGAGCACGTTTCACGCTCCGCTGCCGGCCCCGGATGGGACCCGCCTCTGCCGCTTCCGCCGCGAGGACGGCGGCGAGGTCGTGGTCGGGTGGAGCCTCGAGGGCTCGGCCCGCGCCGTCCTGCCGCGACCGGCGGTCGAAGTCATCACCCGGGACGGCGCGTTGCTGCCGCTCGAGCCGGGAGCCGAGGTCGTGCTCGGACCCTCGCCGACCTACTTCCACCTCGAACGGCCGTAAGGGCTGACTCAAGCCCCTCCAGCGAAGCCCGAGGACCCACAGCTCACACATCAGTTATGAGTTTTGAGTTTTGAGTTCCTGACCCTGCCCCCGGTACACGGGAGGGCGGGTGGTAATTCAAAATTCAAAATTCAGAATTCAAAACTCACCCCGTGCTACCATCCCAGAGTCCGTGCGCCGACGCCGGCGCAGGCGCCGATTCACATGAGCGATATCGAACCGACTGTCACGTCCCCGGGCAGCGCCCCGCGCCCTCAGCGAACCGTCTCGCGGCGGCGTCGGCTGGTGCTCGCCGTGGTGACGCCCATCCTGGTGCTGTTCCTGAAGCTGCTGTGGAGGCTCTTCCGCGCCGAGGTCAGGGGCGATGCGAGCTTCCGGGAGACGATCGACAGGGGCCAGCCCGTGGTGCTCGCGTTCTGGCACGAGGGCCTGACGGCGATCTCGTGGTACATCGCGCGCCTCCTCGGCGAGGGCAAGAAGATCACGTACCTCATCAGCCCGTCGGTCGACGGGGAGATCGGGGTGCAGCTCCTCGCGAGCTTCGGCAGCAAGGCGGTGCGCGGATCTTCGAGGAGGAGCGGCGCGGCGGCGCTGCGCGGTCTGGTGGCGACCATCCGCCGCGACCGGCAGTCGCCGTGCATCGCCATCGACGGATCGAAGGGTCCGCGGCGCTACGGCAAGCCGGGCGCCATTATGGTGGCGCGCATGGCGGGGGCGCCGATCGTGCCGATCGGTTTCGCCGCCAGCCGGGCCTGGCGCCTGCCGTCCTGGGACCGCCACGTGCTGCCGAAGCCGTTCGCCAAGGTCCTGGTCGCGGTCGGCGAGCCCATCGAGGTCTCTGGCGAGAACGGCGACGAGGCCATGGAGCAGCAGCGCCGTGAGCTCGAGACGCGCGTCAACGAGCTCATGCATTTCGCAGAAGAAACCGTCGGTGCCGCGCCGGACCGTCCCGCCGCGGCCGCCGATCAACCCGAGGAGGCACGATGAACGAACAGAACCTGCAATCGCTGGCCGAGATCAAGCTGGAAAAACAGAACCTCTATCGCGAAGAGGTCTTCACCGACCTGCGGGTGGGATCGATCAAGCAGCTGACGCCGGTGACGGTCGACGGCAGCCGCGACCTGACCCGCCCGATGGTCTTCCTCGGCGAAACCCAGCTCATGTCGCAGATGGGACCGCTGCCCGTCCAGGCTCGGATCGAGGCTGACACCCTGGAAGCCGCGATCGCCGGCTTCCCGGAAGCCGTTCAGGCCGCGGTCGAGGCCATGATCGAGGAGGTGAAAGAGCTGCAGCGGCGCGAGATGTCGCGCATCGTCGTGCCCGGCGCCGAAACCTCTTCCAAGATCCTGGGACCCAAGTAATTCTCAATTCTCAGCTCTTAATTTTTAACTCCTAATTTCCACCCGCCCTCCCATTCGAACGGGGGGATGGAGGGGAATTGAGAATTAAAAATTGAGAATTCTTTCTTCGATCGCCTCGAGCGTCGGCGCGACGGGTTCCAGGGCCGGCACGGCCTCGGCTGCAGCGGCGATGTCCTTGAGCCCGGTGCCGGTGATCAGGAGCACGACGCGCTCCTCGGCGCCGACCAGGCCCTCGGCGAGCGCGGCCTCGAGGCCCGCCAGAGCGGCGGCCGCCGCCGGCTCGGCGAACACCCCGGTCAGGCCGGCGAGCCGTGGGATCGCGGCGCGGATGGCCTCGTCTGAGACGCTGACCCCGCCGCCGTGCGAGGACCTGATCTCGGCGAGGCAGCCGATCGCGTTGCGCGGCGCCTCGACCGTGAGGCTGTCGGCGATGCTCGCCGCGCCCGGCTGTGGTGCCGCGTCGGTGCTTCCGGTCAGCAGGGCCTGGACGATGGCCGACGAGCCCGCCGGCTGCACCGCGATCAGGCGTGGGCGGTGGTCGATGAGCCCGGCGGCCTGGAGGTCGCGGAATCCCTTGCCGAGGCCGGCGAGGATCACGCCGTCCCCGGTCGGCACCAGGACGGCATCGGGCCCGTCCAGGGAGAGCGCGACCGCGATCTCGAGGGCGGCGGTCTTCTTGCCCTCGATGGTGAAGGGGTTGAGGGCGGTGCTGCGGTTGTACCAGCCGAAGCGGTCGCAGGCGGCCCGGCAGAGCTCGAACGCCTGGTCGTAGGACCCGTCCACCGGGACCACCGTCGCCCCGTAGCTCTGCATCTGCACCAGTTTGGCGGGTGGGGCCGCGGCCGGCACCAGGACCACCGCGCGGCGGCCGACGGCCGCCGCGACGGCGGCGAGCGCGGTCGCGGCGTTGCCGGTGGATGCGGTGGCGATGGTGTCGCAGCCGTACTCGGCGGCTTTGGCCACCACCAGCAGCGAGGCGCGGTCCTTGGTCGAGCCCGACGGGTTGCGGCTGTCGTCCTTGAGCCACAGCCGCGGCATCCCGAGCTCGCGCCGCAGCCGCGGCGCCTCCAGTAGCGGGGTGTCGCCGACCGGCAGCTGGGGCAGGAAGCTCACATCGCCGATCGGCAGGAACGCGTGCAGGAACTCGGCATCCGATGCGCGGAAGTGGGGCCAGCTCGAAGGCAGCGATTTGAGCACCACCTCGAGCACCCCCCGGATGATCCCGCCCGGCTCCTGTCGGAAGCTGCACACCGGACAGACCATGAGCGTGGGGTCCTCCCGGTAGACCTCCCCGCACTCGATGCACCTGAAGTGGAACCTCGCCACGCAGGAGATTGTACGCGACAGCGCCCGTTCACCTCACGGCCGATGGAGGGAGGGGAGGGGGGGTACGTTCAAACGTTGAACGTTCAAACGTTGGAACGTCTCCGACCATCCGCCCCCGCACGCGACGGCGTGGGAGCGATCCCAGATCCGGGAATACCGATTCGACCGTCACATCGTGAGCGCCATCAGCGCCTTCTGCACGTGGAGGCGGTTCTCGGCCTCGTCGTAGACCACCGAGCGCGGGCCGTCGATGACCTCGTCGGTGACCTCGCGGCCGCGGTCGGCGGGCAGCGGGTGCATGTAGACGATGTCGGGCGAGCCGAGCGCCATGTGGGCGCCGTCGCAGCGCCAGTTCGGGTACTGGCCGATGAGCGAGAGCCCGGCCTTGGTGTCCCGGGTGGTCATCAGCGGTCCCCACGATTTGGGCACCACCGCGTTGGCGCCGGCGAAGGCGTCCTCGAAGCAGTCGGTGATCTCGAAGTGGCTGCCCGATGCCTCGGCGTTGGCCTTCGCCTGCGCCTCGATCTCCGGCATGAGCCGGAACTCCGGCGGGCAGGCGAGCACGACGTCGATGCCGAAACGGGGCATGAGCAG
>DATIVB010000541.1:0-1942 GCA_035466375.1 Chondromyces sp. | reverse complement strand
GGCGACTCGGCCACCGCGAAGATGGTGCCGTAGGTCTCGACCCCGGTGATGTCGCCGGTGATCGGCCCCCCGGACCACTGCTGCTTGCTCCTGTCGTTGCGCGTCAGATCGGAGCTGATGGGAAGCCAGGTCTGGCCGCCGTCATCGGTCCGGAAGAGACGCTCGGCGGCGTGGTAGACCACCTTCGGGTCGTGGGGCGAGATCGCGATCGGCGCGGTCCACTGGAAGCGGTACCGGAGCTCCTTGGGCGCGCGGCCCGACCCGTTGTCCGGGTCGATGCCCACGTGCGGCGCCTGGCCGGTGCGCCCGTCGTAGCGCGAGATGTAGCCCAGGTACTCGCCCGCCCACACGGTGTCCGGATCGGACGGGTCCGCGACCACGTGCCCCGCCTCGCCGCCGCCCACCGGGTGCCAGTCGGCGAGCAGGATGCCGCCGCCGTGCAGGCTGTTGCTGGGTCCGGAGACGGTGCCGAAATCCTGCAGGCTGCCGAGCACCCGGTACGGCCGGCGGCTGTCGGCCGTCAGGTGGTAGAACTGGGCGATGGCCATGGGCGGACGCACCCAGGTGGCGCCGCCGTCGCGCGACAGCGAGACCCCGGCGTCGCTGCCGACGACGATCCGCCGCGGGTCCTGCGGGTCGATCCACACGTCGTGGTAGTCCCAGCCGCCGCCCGTGACGGTTCGCACACTCGCGCCGCCGTCGATGGTCTTGAGCATGGACACCTGCGGGAACCACACCGTGTCCGGGTCCGAGGGGTCGACGGTGAGGGTGGTGTAGTACCAGGCCCGCTGGCGCAGACCGCGCGAGCCGTTGACCAGCTTCCAGCTGTCGCCGCCGTCGTCGGAGCGGAAGAGGCCGCCGTTTTTGGCCTCGATGAGGGCGTAGACGCGGCCTGGCGCGACCCGTACGCCAACCTTGCCCCAGACACCGTCCGGCAGGCCCTCGCCCTCGAGCCTCGTCCAGCTGTCGCCGCCGTTCCGCGACACCCAGAGGCCGCTGCCCTGCCCGCCCGAGGTCATGCCCCAGGGCCGCCGCCGCGTCTGCCAGGTGCCGGCCCACACGATCCGCGGGTTGTCCGGGTCGAGGGCGACATCGGAGGCGCCGGTGTCGGCGTTGACAAAGAGCACCTTCTTCCACGTCGCGCCGCCGTCGGTTGTTCGGAGCACCCCGCGCTCCGGCCCCGGTCCGAAGGGGCTGCCGAGCACCGCGGCGAAGGCCGTGTCCGGGTCCTGCGGGTGCACGGCCATGGTGCCGATCTGGCCCTCGGCGGTCCACACCCGCGTCCAGGTCGTGCCGCCGTCGGTGGAGCGGTAGATGCCGTTGCCTTCGCCCACGTTGCCGCGGATGTTGGCCTCGCCCGAGCCCACCCAGACCACGTTGGGGTCCGAGGGCGCCACCGCGATCGAGCCGATCGAGGACACCGGCTGTTCGTCGAACACCGGCTTCCAGTCCAGGCCGCCGTTGACCGAGCGCCAGACCCCGCCGGCCGCGGTCGCGGCGTAGTAGGTGAGCGGGTCGCCGGCGACGCCCGCGACCCGGCTGACCCGGCCTCCCGAGGCCGGCCCGATGAGGCGGTACTCGAGCCCCTTCAAGGGGTCGCCGGCGCCCGCCTCGGGGGCGCCCGCGGCGAGCGCGAGGACGGGGAGCAGCAGCACGCAACCGACGGCCAGGAACCGGGGCCTCTTCGACATCGACGCCTCCTGTGCGACCAGCAGTCCGAGATCGATGGCATTCTAACCCGCGGGTCCGCCGCTGCGAGGCGCCCGCTTCGAGCAGGGCCGGGGCTGGTGCGGCGCGCGCCGCGCAGGTACCCTCGGGGCGGGTCGCCAGGGCCGCCCGGTGGAGGATGGGAATGGACCTTCTGCAGCAGATCAGCGAGGGCCTGCAGCGCGGCGAGGACCGCGAGGTCGCCGAGCTCGCGCGCGAGGCGGTCGCAGCCGGC
>DATIVB010000540.1:0-2094 GCA_035466375.1 Chondromyces sp. | reverse complement strand
CCGCAGTGGTCGCGCCCGGAGGTCTGGCCCCTCGACGGCCTGGTCGAAATGGTCCCGGAGGGGACGGACCCCGGGGCCGGCGAGCTGGCGCTGCTTCACCTCGGCAACAATCCCCACCACCTGTGGCTCGCCCGCCGGTTGGCCGCTCTGTCGCGAGCGGTGGTGGTGCTGCACGATCTCGTGCTGCACCACCTGCTGGTGGAGATGGCGGCGGCCGAGGGGAACAACGCGCGCCTGGAGGACCAGCTCCGCGCGGCCCACGGCGAGCCTGGGGCGGCGCTCGCGCGGGCGCGCGAGCTCGGCATCAGCGGCCGCCGCGATCCGTTTCTCTTTCCGGCCCGGCACGCCCTGCTCGCTTCGGCTGCCGGCGTGGTGGTTCACTCGAAGCACGCCCTGGCGGTGATCGAGCGCGAGAACCCGGGTCTCGCGTGCCGGAGCGTGCCGTTGGCGGTGGCGGACCCCGGCACGGTCAACCGCGCGGCGGCGCGCGCGCGGCTCGGGATATCCGACGGCGACGTGGTCCTCATGCACCTCGGTTTTCTGACTTCGGAGAAGGGCCTACAGAAGATCCTCGCCGGGGTGGCGGGCGCCGTCGCGGTGGGTGTTCCGGCGCGGCTGCTGCTGGTCGGGGAGGGGCGGGGACTCGACGAGCTGCGGTCGGCCGCGGACGCGGTCGGGATCGCGGACCGCGTCGAAGCGGTGGGCTGGCTGCCGCTCGATCTCTTCGCGGCGGCGCCCGCGGCCGCCGACCTCGGGGTCGTGCTGCGCACGCCGTCGGCGGGGGAGACCTCGGCCGCGGCCCTGCGGTTCATGGCCTGCGGCACGCCGGCGGCGGTGGGTGGCGGGGCGCAGTTCCTGGAATGGCCGGAGGCCGCGGCGCCGCGCCTCACGCCGGGCGCGCCGGCGGCGGCGGACCTGGCCAGGCTGCTCGCCTCGGCCGCGGCGGGTGGGACCGGCTGGGAGCGGCGCCGGAACGCGGCGCGCGCGACGTATGAGGCCGGCCACCGCCCGGAGCACTGTGCGGCGGCGCTGCTCGATGCCCTCTCAAGCCTGCCGCTCGAGCCCCGCCGGTCCGCTTCAGGTTCGTAGCCAGCCGAGAGAGTGCCCGCCCGGGCTCACTGCGGCAGCGCACGGGCGCTGCGGGCGTTGGCACCCAGACGCTCGGCGGCCAGGGCCGCCCGCGCCCTGGTCAGGTTGCTGCCGATGACCGCCGACTCCGGATCGAGCTCGGAGGCCCTCTCGAGGAGCGCGACGGCTTCTTCGAACCTTGCCTGACGGTACACCGCGGCGGCCAGGAGGTTGATCGCCGCCGGGTCGCCGGGCCGGGCGGCGCCGATCTCGCGGAAGATGGTCTCGGCCGCCTCGAGATCGCCCCGCTGGAGGGCCAGGTACCCGAAGACTACGTCGCGGTCGCCGCTCGGGTCCGGCTTGCTGGCTTCGAGGACGCGCTGGCTCTCCGACAGCAGGTCGTTGCCAGCCATGGCCAGCGCCAGGGCGCGCTCGACGTCCGGAGGGGCGAAGCCGCCGGCGACGGCGGCACGGAGGTGCGGCAGGGCCTGCTCGGGCAGCCCCACCGCGAGCTTGGCCTGGCCGAGGCGGGCCTCGAGCTGCGCATCGTTGCGCAGCAGGCTGGAGGCCGCTTCGAGCGACTGCAGGGCGCCGGCGGCGTCACCCTTCTGCAGGAGGAGCTCGCCGTTGGCGAGCTGCACCTCGGGCAGCAGGGAGTTCTCGTGGATCGCGCGCGCGAGGGCCTCGATCGCCCGCTCCGAGTTGCCGAGTCTCGCCTCGAGCAGCCCCAGCGAGGCCCACGGCCGGTCCGAATGGGGGTGTTTCTCGGTCAGAGCCTTGAAGATGTCGCGCGCCGCCGACGCCTCGAAGGTCGCCATGTAGACCTCGCCGAGACGCAGCCGAAGATCGATGTTGTCGGGCTGCAGGGCAAGTGCGCTCTTGAGCGCGTACTCCGCCGACTTCCAGTCGGCGACCTGCTGCGCGGCCTCCGCCATGAGCTCGAGCGCCATGTAATTGTTGGGCGACATGGCGACCGCCTGCCGGGTGAGCTGGAGGGCGGTCGTGGCGTCGCCCTGCTCGAGCA
Organism: Chondromyces sp.; assembly: GCA_035466375.1. Classification (GTDB taxonomy): domain Bacteria; phylum Acidobacteriota; class Thermoanaerobaculia; order Thermoanaerobaculales; family Sulfomarinibacteraceae; genus Sulfomarinibacter. The sequence goes on along the minus strand of DATIVB010000540.1, from coordinate 2 downwards.
GG
>DATIVB010000539.1:0-2227 GCA_035466375.1 Chondromyces sp. | reverse complement strand
GGACAGGAAGGACCGCAGGCGCTGGCCGCCCAGCGCCCCGCCCGCGAAGCGGAGAAGCTCGATTACTTCCACACACCCACCCGACCATTTCGAATTTCGAATTTCGAATTTCGAATTTTTCCCCCGCCCACCCGCAGCGGCGGGGCGCATTGGACGCAGGACCGGGAAACCACAACCTCGAGTCTGCTTGCAGTCTGCCGTCCTCCGTGGGGATGGGTGGGAAATCCGAAATCCGAAATCCGAAATCCGAAATCCCTCATCATCGTCCTACCAGCGCTTCCACGGGGTCGAGGCGGGCGGCGCGGCGCGCCGGCACGACGCCGAAGAAGACCCCGACCACCAGGGACATCACGAGCGAGGCGGCCACCGCCCAGCCGGGTGCGGCGGCCGGGAAGCTGGGGTAGACCCGCCCGAAGGCGGCCACCGCCGCGAGCCCCGCGCCGAGCCCCACGAGCCCGCCGAGGGTCGACAGGACCGCAGCCTCGGCGATGAAAACCGCCACGATCTGCGGGGTACCGGCGCCGAGGGCCTTGAGCAGGCCGATCTCGCGGCGCCGCTCCGACACCGACACCAGCATCACGTTCATGATCCCGACCCCTGCCACCGACAGTGACACCGAAGCGATGGCGACCAGGGTGAGAGTCAGGACCTGGAGGATGGAGTCGAGGGTGGAGACCACCGCGTCCTGGGTGATGACCGTGACATCCTGTGCGCGGTGCCGCTCGGCCAAGAGCTCGAGCAGCGCCTCCTTGCCGCGCTCGAGGTCCTCGCCCGGGTGGAGCTCGACCAGGATACGGAACAGCGAGCTGCGGTTGAAGAGCCGCATCGCCGTCCCCACCGGGATCTGCACCATGTCGTCGAAGTCGAAGCCCAGCGAGCGCCCGCGCGGCGCGAGCACGCCGACCACCCGGAAGCGCCACTCGCCCACCCGGACCACCTTGCCGAGCGGGCTCTCGGCGCCGAACAGCTCCCGCGCCACCGTGACCCCGAGCACCATCTCCGAGCCGCCGCGGTCGGGATCGCCGGGGGACAGGTAGCGGCCGGCTCCGATCTTCAGGCGCCGCACCTCCATCAACTCGGCGGTGGTGCCGATCACCGGCACGGCGCGGCTCTTGCCGCGGTAGCGCACGTTCTCGGTCCCGGTCGCCAGCGGCGCGGCCTGCAGGACCTCCGGGACCCTCGTCGCCACCGCCACGTAGTCCTCGATGGTGAGATCGTGCACGACGCCGCCGAAGGGCATCATGCCGGTGGTCTCGACCTTGCCCGGAAGGACGATCAGGAGGTTGCTGCCGAGCGAGCTGAACTCCTGGGTGACGTAGCCGCGCGCGCCCTCGCCGAGCGCGGTCAGCGCCACCACCGCGGCGATGCCCACCGCCACCCCGGCCACCGACAGCCCGGTGCGCAGCCGGTGGCCGCGCAGCGCCCCGAAGGCGAAGGCGATCAGCTCAGAGGGGGCCATCCGCACACCCGATTAGGAATGAGGAATTAGGAATTAGGAATTCCCCTCCGCCCCCCCGGAGTACGGGAGGAAGGGTGGGAATTCCTAATTCCTCATTCCTAATTCCTAATTCCTCATTCCTACTTCCTGCTTGCCGCGTCATGTTCTCTCCACGATCGCGCCGTCGTCCATGCGGACGGTGGACCTCGCCTGCGACGCGACCTCGGGGTCGTGAGTGACCAGCACCACGGTCTGGCCACGGGCGTTGACCTCGCCGAGCAGCTCCATGACCTCGGCCGCGGCCGCCCGGTCGAGGTTGCCGGTCGGCTCGTCGGCGAGGAGCAGCGCCGGCTCCATCACGACCGCCCGCGCGAACGCCACCCGCTGGCGCTGGCCACCGGAGAGCTGGTCGGGCCGGTGGTGCATCCGTTCGGCGAGCCCCACCGCCGCCAGCGCCTGCTCCGCCCGTCGGCGGCGGTCCGCCCTCGCCACCCCCGCGAACAGCATCGGCAGCTCGACGTTGCCCTGCGCGGTGAGCCGCGACAGGAGGTGGAAGAACTGGAAGACGAAGCCGATCTCCGACTGGCGCAGCCGGGTCCGCTCGGCGTCGGTCAGCAGGCCGACGTCGCGGCCGGCAAAGGCGTAGCTTCCGGAGGTCGGCCGGTCGAGACAGCCGAGGATGTTGAGCAGCGTCGATTTACCGGAGCCCGAGGGCCCCATCACCGCCAGGTAGTCGCCCCTGCCGATCTCGAGATCCACCGCACGCAGCGCGTGCACCACCGAGTCGCC
>DATIVB010000538.1:0-7883 GCA_035466375.1 Chondromyces sp. | reverse complement strand
GGTCGACCTGATGAACCTCATGACCCCTCCGCCCGGCGCCGGGGCACCCGGCCCTCGAGCCATTGTGCACCATCCCGACCGCCGGCGTGAAGGTAACCTTTTCGGACTCGGGGACGTACATTGAATGAGATGAGCCACCGCACCTTGTTGATCCTTCTGTGCGCCGCGCTGGCGGCGTCGGCCTCATCCCTGGGCGGGACAGCGGCCCTGGAGACCCGTGTCTTCGGCTTCGAGGACTGGAAGCAGAAGATCGCGGAGCTGCAGCTCGATCCCGACGAGGTGGTCTACCCCTTCCACGTCACCGAGGAGATGCAGGCGTGGGCGAAGGAGAAGCTCTCGGGCTTCCAGGCCGCCGGGCCGGAGGTGCAGCTGCAGGTGCTGCAGCAGGCCTTCTTCGACAAGGGCGAGTTCGAGTTCGAGTACGAGCAGATGCGCACCCTGACCGCGGAGGAGGCCTTCGCCGCCCGCCACGGCAACTGCATGTCGTTCACCTCCCTGTTCGTGGCCCTGGCGCGGAGCCTCGATTTTCCCGCCGTTCTCGTGGCGGTGGACCGGCAGCCCGAGGTCGAGCGGGACGGCGCCCTGGTCGTGGTCAACCGCCACGTCGTGGCGGGCTACCGGGCGCCGCAGCGGCTCTACACCTACGACTTCTACGTCTCCGAGTCGACGCCGATGATCTCTCCGAACATCATCGACGACGTCGCCGCCTCGGCCATGTACCACACCAACATCGGCGGCCACGCGATCCGCCAGGGAGACCTCGAGGGCGCCCTCCACAACCTGCGGATCGCCACCATCCTGGCGCCGTCCTGGGCGCCGGCCTGGGTGAACCTCGGGGTGACCTACGCGCGACTCGGCGACGAGCAGGCCGCCTTCGACTCGTTCCAGCATGCGCTCGAGGTCGAGCCGGGTAACTCTTCGGCCCTGGTCAACCTCTCCAAGTTCTACCGCGACCAGGGGCGCGAGGAGGAGGCCGACAACGCCATGCGGGCGGCGGCCGAGGGTACCCGCAACCCCTTCACCCTGATCTCGATGGCGGACGCCGAGATGCTGCGCGGGAACTACGACGAGGCTCGCCAGTACCTCCGCCGCGCCCGGTGGTGGTACGCCAAGGAGCCGCACGTCTACGACGCGCTGGCGCGTCTGGCCGTTCTCGAGAACGATCCGGACAAGGCTTCCAGGTACCGCCAGCGCGCCGTCGAGCTGCGCAGCCGGAGCGCAGAAGAGAGCCCATCTCAGTAGCCGTTGATTTCTCCCGCGCGAGGGACTATCACTGGACAGATGAGAGTGCTGCTGCTCGCCGTGGTGGCGACTGTAGCTGCTGCAGCCGGCGCGGCGACCCGCCCACCGGCGGTCGCGGGCTCGTTCTACGCCGCCGATGCCGTGCGCCTGCGCTCCGAGATCGAGTCGATGCTCCGAGCGGCGCCCATGCGCCCGGCTGCGAAGGCCCTGGTGGTCCCGCACGCCGGTTTCGCCTACTCGGGTCCGACCGCCGCCGCGGGCTTCGCGGCCTTTACGGGCGCGGGCCTCGAGCGCGTCATCCTCCTCGGCCCCTCGCACCATCGCAGCTTCGAGGGCGGCGCCCTGCCCGCTGCGGACATCGCTTCCTTCGCGACGCCACTCGGTGAGGTGCCGCTCGACAGGGAGGCGCTCGCGGCGCTCGGCGGACACCCCGACTTCGCCGGCCCCACCGCGGCGCACGGGCCCGAGCACTGCCTCGAGGTCGAGCTGCCGTTCCTGCAGGTCGTGGCGCCGGGGGCGAGGATCGTGCCGATCCTGGTCGGCGCCGGGACCTCGGCCGAGCAGGCGCAGCGGATGGCGCGGGCCCTGGCGCCGCTGCTTCACGAGCGGAGCGCCGTCGTCGTGTCCTCGGACTTCACCCACCACGGGTCGCGATACGGGTGGACGCCCTTCGCCGGCCCGGATCTCGCCGAGCAGCTGCTCCGTCTCGGGCGGGCGACCGCCGGGCGGCTGGCGGCGATCGACCCGGTCGGTTTCACCCGCCAGATCGAGGTCAGCGGCGACACGGTGTGCGGGGCGCGGCCGGCGATCGTGCTCGCGGAGCTCCTCGCCCACGCCTTCGACGGTGGGGGCGAGCTCGTCGAGCTGACCACCTCCGGCCACCGCACCGGAAGCTGGGAGCTGTCGGTCACCTACGCCGCGGTTGTCTTCACTGGCAGCTGGACGCCATGGCGCGAGCCGCCGGCCGCGCCGCGGTTGCCGGAGCTGACGCCGGCTGCAGGGGCGCAGCTGGCGGCACTCGCCCGTGCGGCCCTTGAAAGCTACCTCCACCATGACGGCAGCCTCGCGGAGCGGTATGCCGCGCTTCGAAGCCCGGAGGCGGCCCACTGCCTCGCGGGAGCCTTCGTGACGCTCAACCATCGGGGCCTCGAGCCGGGCACGCCGGGGAGGTTGCGAGCCTGCATGGGCGTGGTCGAGGCCGAGCAGCCGATCGAGAAGGCGGTGGTCCAGGCGGCGGTGTGGGCCGCGCAGGACCCGCGATTCCCTCGCCTGCGCGCCGACGAGCTCGACGGGCTCGAGCTGGACGTGTCGGTGCTGTCTCCGGCACGACGGGTCGCCGGGCCGGAGGCGATCCGGGTCGGCGTCCACGGCGTGATCCTGGAGAAGAACGGCCACCGCGCGCTCTTCCTGCCCCAGGTCGCGGTCGAGCAGGGTTGGGACCGCGACACCATGCTCTCCGAGCTGGCGCGCAAGGCCGGCCTGCGGGCCGACGGCTGGCGTCAGGGCGCCCGCTTCGAGGTCTTCACCGCCCAGGTCTTCGGGGAGGCCCGGTGAGCGGGCGGCTGACGCGGCGCGAGCTGGCGGCGCTCCTCGGTGCCACGGCTGCCGCCTCGGCCGCGGGGACCTCGATGGGGGGGGCGGCGGCGCTGCCCGGCGTGGTCGGCGTCGCCGAGGCCGCGGCGCCGCTCGGCGAGTCGCTGCCGCCGGAATCGGCGCGGCAGGCGGTCGAGCGTGCCGTCGCGGGGGCGCTGGGCCGCGAAACGCCCGCCGCCGCCGCCCGTGTCCTGTTCCGGCCGGACGACACTGTCGGCATCAAGCTCAACTGCCTCGCCGGCCGGCTCATGTCGCCGCGGCCCGAGCTGGTGGAGGCGCTGGTGGAGCTGATCGCCGGCGCCGGCGTCGATCGGAAGCGGATCATCGTCTTCGACCGCACGAGCCGCGAGCTCGAGCGCGCCGGCTTCACCGTCCGCCGCCAGGGCCCGCCCTACCGCTGCATCGGCACCGACAACGACTACGACGACCGGCCCTCCGAGTCCGGCTCGATCGGGTCCTGCTTCGCGCGGCTGGTGTCGACCGAGTGCACCGCGCTGGTGTCCTTCGGGGTCGTCAAGGACCACGACCTGGCCGGGGTCTCGGCGGGAATGAAGAACTGGTACGGGGTGATCCACAACCCCAACAAGTACCACGACAACGGCTGCGATCCCTACATCGCCGACGTCGCGCGCCACCCCTTCATCCGCGCCAAGCTGCGGTTGACGGTGCTCGACGGGGTGGTGGCGCAGTACAACGGCGGCCCGGCCTACCGGCCGGGAGCGACTTTCGAGCTCGGGCGGGTGGCGGCGAGCACCGATCCGGTAGCCGCCGATCTGTGGGCGCTCGGCGCCATCGAGGCGGCGCGCGCCGAGCGCGGCCTGCCGGACCTCGAGGCGGCGGGCCGGCCGGCCCGGTACCTCGCCACGGCCGCCCGCCACGGACTCGGCATCGCCGACGCCGGAGCGCTCAAAGTGGTGGCGGCATGAGCCTCGATCGCCGGCAGCTGGTGGTTCTGGGGGCGGCCGGCGCCGGCGGGCTGGCGCTCGGCGGCCTCGGGCCGGGCCCGTCCGCCGGGGCGGCGCCGCGGCGGTTGACCGAGCTTCAAGCGCGCGAGGCCTCCTGGTACAAGAAGCTCGGCGAGGGCCGGGTCGAGTGCCAGCTCTGCCCGCAGGCGTGCACCGTCGCCGACATGGAGCGCGGCACCTGCGGGGTGCGCGAGAACCGCGGCGGCACCTACGTCACCCTGGTCCACGGTTTGGCGGCCGCGGTGCACGTCGACCCCATCGAGAAGAAGCCCTTCTTCCACGTCATGCCGGGCGAGAAGGCCTTTTCGTTCTCGACCGCAGGCTGCAACGTGGAGTGCAAGTTCTGCCAGAACTGGGAGCTGTCGCAGTTCCGGCCGGAGCAGGTGGAGGCCTACGATCTTCCGCCCGCGGCCCTGGTGGCGGCCGCGAAGCAGAACGGCGCCCGCCTCACCGCCGCCACCTACGGCGAGCCCGTGGTCTTCTGGGAGTACGTGCGCGACGTCGCGGCCGCGGCCAACGCGGCCGGCCTCAAACCGACGGTGGTGTCCAACGGCTTCATCAAGGAAAAGCCGCTGCGCGAGGTGCTGCCCTCGCTGGCGGCGATCAAGATCGACCTCAAGAGCTTCTCCGATCGCTTCTACCGGGAGCAGGTGCGGGGCCGCCTCGAGCCGGTGCTCGAGACCCTGCAGATCATCCGCGAGGTGGGGGTGTGGCTCGAGATCGTGGTCCTGCTGGTGCCGGCCCTCAACGACTCCGAGGCCGAGCTGCGCGAGCTGACGGGCTGGGTGCGGGCGAAGCTCGGGCCCGACGTGCCGCTGCACTTCACCCGCTTCCATCCCACCTACCGGCTGACCGACCTGCCGCCGACCCCGGTGGCGACCCTCGAGCGTGCGTGGTCCATCGGCCGCGAGGCGGGGCTCAACTACGTCTACCTCGGCAACGTCCCCGGCCATCCCGGCGAGAACACCGTCTGCCCCGGCTGCGGCGAGGTCCTCATCCGCCGGGTCGGCTTCCAGGTCGTGGCGAAGTCCCTGATCGGCGGTGCCTGCCCGAAGTGCGGACGTTCCATTGCGGGAGTGTGGGAATGAAGAAGCGTGCACGCCGGGTCGCCGAGCTGGCGCAGCGGATCGCCTCCGGGTCCGAGGACGCGCCCGAGCTCACCGAGGAGTTCCGCGAGCGCTTCACCGAGCTGCCCACGGCGCAGCGGCTGCAGCTCTTCGCCTGGCTGGCCGGCGGCCTCGAGGTCGGGAAGTCCCAGATCGAGGCGCCGATGGCGGCTGTCATCGCGGCATCGGAGGACGATCCGGAAGGCTGGAACCGGAGCGTGCGGGAGCTCCGGCGGGCGCTGAGTGCGCCCCGGCACCGCCTCTTCGAGGCGCTGATCGACACCGAAGGCGGCATGCTGTTCGTCCTCGATCTGCGGGCGCAGGTGCTGGAAGCGCAGCGGGGCGGTGCCGACGGGCTGGACGCTCTGGAGGAGGACATCGCGCACCTCCTCGAACGCTGGTGCCAGCACGGCCTGCTGTACCTCGAGGAGATCGACCTCGGCTCGTCCTACCGCACGGTCCGCTTCCTCAAGGAGCGCGAGCTGGTCCACCCGATGCTGAGCCTCGACGAGATGGGGCGCCGCCTCGGCGAGGACCGCATGTGCTACGCCCTCTACCACGCGGCCATGCCCGAGGAGCCGGTGATCTTCATCGAGGTGGCCCTGAGCCGGGGCCTGCTGCGCTCGATCCACGAGATCATCGGCGCCAAGGATGACGAGCGGGCGGCCGTGAAGTCTCCGGACACCGCGATCTTCTACTCCATCAACAACACCCAGAACGGCCTCGCGGGCCTCGGCCTCGGCCAGGTCCTGATCGCCCGCGTCACCGAGGCGCTCCGGAGCAGGCACCCGGAGCTCGACACCTTCGCCACCCTGAGCCCGATCCCGGGCTTCTGGCGGCACTACCTGCAGCCCATCCTCGAGGGCAGGGGAGAGGGTTTCATGCTCGACCGGGAGGCGATCGTCGAGCTGCTGAGTGCCAGGGCGCAGGCCGCGGTCTGCGCCCGGCAGCGCGAGGCGGGCGGCGAGGGCGACGACCCGGCTTCCGCCCTCGCGGCGGTCCTCGCGTCGCCGGACTGGATCGCGGACCCGAAGCTGCGCAAGCTGCTGCGCAGGCCCCTGGTCGAGGCGGCCTTTACCTATCTCAGCGCCGAGATTGACGCCCGCGGAAAACCCCTCAACCCCGTAGCCGGGTTCCACCTCGGCAGCGGGGCGACAGTGGCGCGCGCCAACGTCAACTTCGCCGCCAACACCTCGCCCCGCGGCCTCGAGGAGTCGTGCGGCCTGATGGTCAACTACGTCTACTCGGACACCAACCTGGCGCGCATCGGGCGCGCCTTCCGCTCGCTGCTGCCGTGGGGCCGCAGCGGTCGCGGGTCGTAGATCGCCCGGCACGTGCGGCGGCGCCGCAGAGAGGTGGTTGCTGATGTGTCGAAACCCGATCGAGCTCCTGGCCGTGGCGACGGTGTGCATCCCGGTCCTCCTGGCCGCCGAGGAGCCGCCAACGGTCGCCGGACCCTTTGCGAGCCCCCTCTCGCTGGTCGAAGGCATCTATCCGGCGGTTTCGAGCGAAGTGGGCGGGGCCCCGGACTGGGACCACGTGCGGGCGCACTTCGATCCCGCCGCGGTCATCGCCCTGCGCGCAACGCGCGAGGAGACCAGGCTGTTCGACGTGGACGGCTTCATCGGTGACTTCGTGGCGTTCTACGATCGCATCGGCCCCGAGCAGGGCTTTGTCGAGCGGGTGGTTTCGAGCCGGGTCCTCGAGTACGGCAACGTCGCCCACTGCGACGTGGTGTACGAAGCGGCCGTGGTCGGTTCCGGACGGCCGCCGCAACGGGGCCTCGACAGCTGGCACCTGGTGCGCCGCGACGGCCGCTGGTGGGTGGTCTCGGTGGTCAACGAGGTCGAGTCCGTGGCCGGACCGATTCCGGAGGCTGCGTTCAGTCCGTGACCTGACGGCTCCGATCCCGATTCCGTTCCCGATCCCGTTCCCGAGTGCGCGGCATTCCTCGAAGAGGATTGCCGAGTGGCATCCAGTCGCGTACAGGTGGGTTTCAGCGCCAGTGCATCGGGAACGGGATCGGGATCGGGATCGGATCATCACGCACGGCACGGCCCTCGCCGGCACACCGGGAATGGCGTATCGTGTGCGCTGCCGTGACCACCGCCCGCACCCCCCTGCCGCTCGCCGGGATCGTCCACCTGGTCGTGACCTACGTCGTGTGGGGCAGCACCTATCTCGCGATCCGGGTAGCGGTTCGCGAGGGCGCCGGCTGGGGGCCGTTCTGGATGGGCGCGTCGCGGGTGCTGGTGGCGTCGGCTCTGCTGTTCGCCTTCAACCGGATGCGCGGCACGCGCCTGCGGCCGGGCCGGACCGAGCTCGGGGTGCTCGCCGCCACCGGCCTCCTGCTCTGGGTCGGCGGCAACGGCTCGGTGAACTGGGCCGAGCAGCGCGTCGACTCGGGGCTCGCGGCCCTGATCATCGGCAGCATGCCGATGTGGGTGGCGCTGATGGAGAGCGCCATCGACCGCCGGCCGCCCAGCCTGCTGCTGAGCAGCTCGCTGCTGATCGGCTTCGGCGGGCTGGTGGTCCTGACCTATCCCATGCTGCGCGACGGCGTGCACGCCGATCTGCTGGGCGTAGCAGCGGTGGTCTTCGGCTCGATCAGCTGGGGCCTGGGCTCGATCGTCATCAATCGGCGGCGGTTGCAGCTCGATCCGCTCGTCGTCTCGGGCTGGCAGCAGCTGGTGGGTGGCGTGGGGTTCGCGGCGCTCGCGCTGCTGGTCCGCGAGCCGGCGCCGCGGCCGACCCCGGAGGCCTGGGCGGCCTGGGCCTACCTGGTGGTCTTCGGCTCGCTGCTCGCCTACACCTCGTTCATCTACGCCCTCAAGCTGCTGCCCACCTCGGTGGTCATGACCTACGCCTACGTCAACCCGGTGATCGCGGTGCTCCTCGGCTGGCTCATCCTCTCGGAGCCGATCACCGGCTATACCCTGGCCGGTATGGCGCTCGTCGTCGGCGGCGTGTACGGGGT
>DATIVB010000537.1:0-2287 GCA_035466375.1 Chondromyces sp. | reverse complement strand
GCTTCGCCCGCGACTACGGCGTGCTGCTGGTCGACGGACCGCTCGCGGGCATCTGCGCGCGCGCGGTGGTCGTGATCGACGAGAACGACGTCGTGCGCTACACCCAGCTCGTGGACGAGATCACCACCGAGCCCGACTACGAGGCGGCGCTCGCAGCGCTGCTCTGACGTCGCCGGGCACGCGCTCCGCCCCTACCCGGCCGGACGGAGCGCAGCCGCCCGGGGCGGGAATAGGACGGGGCCGGGTGCGTACGGATGGGAGTGAGCATTGCCATGACCGGCCCGCGGACCGTACCCGTCGCGGCGGCGGCGCCGTCGCCGACCGAGGCGCAGGTGGTGGTCCTCGCGCAAAACGGCGAGGAGGCGGCGCTGGATGCGCTCGCACGGAGCTGCCGCCAGCAGGCCTATGTCTTCGCGCTGCAGCTGCTCGGCAACCCGGACGACGCCCTCGACGTCGCCCAGGACGCGATGGTGCGGTTCTTCCGCTCCCTGTCCCGATTCGACCCCGCGCGCCCGGTGCGGCCATGGCTTCTGCGCATCGTCCGCAACCTGGTCCGCGACCGCGGCCGCCGGCTGCGGGTCCGACGCACCGAGTCGCTGGAGCCGGACGAAGGAGTGTTGCGATTCGAGCCCCGGGACCAGAGCCCGGACCCCGAAGCGATCGCGAGCAGGCGCCAGCTGCAGGTTCTGGTCTGGCAGTGCCTGCAGGAGCTGCCCCCGGACCACCGCGAGGTGTTGGTGATGCGCGACTACCAGGACATGCCCTACGCCGAGATCGCCGCCGCGCTGAAGGTCCCAAAGGGCACCGTCATGTCGCGTCTCCACCGGGCCCGCCGGCAGCTCCACGATTTGGTGCGGCAACGGCAGCGCCGCACCGGGGAGGTGTGACATGACCCTCAGCTGCCCCCGTGCGTTCGACGAAACGCTGATCTCGGGTCACCTCGACGGCGAGCTGACCCAGGCCGCGGCGCAGAAGGTGCGCCTTCATCTCGAGGAGTGCACTGCCTGCCGCGCCCTGCTCGAGGACCTGCGGACCATGCGGGAGGCGACCATGTCGACCGAGTTCGCGAAGCCGGACGACGACCAGTGGGACGAGCGCCCCCGCAGCGGGCTCAGCCTGCTGGCCCGCGGCACCGGTTGGACGCTCGCCGGCGTGTGGCTGGCCGCGGTCTCGGTCTTCGGGCTCTGGCACCTGTGGCAGTCGACGGACGAGCTGCTCGAGAGACTGTTGGTCTTCGGCGGCATCAGCGCCTTGGCCCTGCTGTTCACGTCGGTGCTCCTCGACCGCATCACGTCGGCGAGGACCGACCCCTACCGGGAGGTGCAGAAATGATCGTCGTCACCGACAACCGCATCGTCGGCAAGCGCATTGTCCGCACCCTCGGCCTGGTGCGCGGCAACACCATCCGCGCCCGCCACGTGGGGCGCGATCTCATGGCCGTGCTGCGCAACCTCGTGGGCGGCGAGATCTCCGAGTACACGAAGATGATGGCCGAGTCCCGCGAGCAGGCGCTCGACCGGATGGTGGAGGAGGCGGCGGAGCTGGGCGCGAACGCGGTCATCATGACCCGTTTCGCCACCTCCGAGCTCATGCAGGGCGCCTCGGAGCTGCTCGCCTACGGGACCGCCGTCGTGGTCGTCGACGAGGGCTGAATCAGAAGCTCAGGACCACGCCGGCATTGACCCCGAAGCCGCCCACGTCCATCCGGCCCGTGAACTCCTGGCCGCCCTGGCGGTAGGTGACGTCGCTTCGCCCGTAGCGGTAGATCGCCTCGGCGAAGAACCTGGCCCGTCCCTGCCCGAGGTTGAACCCCAGCAGGCCGTAGGCGCCGTAGGCCTTGTCGATGTCGCCGTCGTTGAGGTTGGTGTAGAAGAAGGTGCCGCCGCCGCCGATGTACGGGGCCAGCGAGCCCGAGGAGTTGAACATGTACCGGAAGCCCAGATCGGTCGGAACCACCTGAAGTCTGTCCTCGAAGCCGGGGATCGTCTCCACGCCGTCCTTGGTCGGGTACCAGGTCCAGGTGAGGTCGCCGACCCAGCGCTCGCCGCCGACCGTGAGCCGCACGCCGGCGCCGAGGGCCTCGGCGTCCTCGCTCACCTGGGCGTAGCTGCCGAAGAGACTGTAGCCGCCGCCGGCCCAGGCGGGGGCCGCCAGAATGCAGATTCCGAGCACGAGCAGAGCCTTACGCATGAGTACCTCCACCAACCTTGTCGTCGTTGAGTCGAATCAAAGTGTCGTTCGCCTCTGGAAATCATTGTAGTACAAACGTCTCGCGGAAACGGCCGGC
>DATIVB010000536.1:0-1936 GCA_035466375.1 Chondromyces sp. | reverse complement strand
TCACCTCGCCTGGCGCGAGGCGCAGCCCGAGACCGTCGAGGATCGGCCGCGCCTCGCCGGGCAGGCGCACCGCAAGGCCTTCGACTTCGAGGAGATCGCCGTGGACATCCGCTCGGCGGGTCGGCCTGGACACCAACGATCTGTACCCCGACGGTCCGGCAAAGTCAACGCGCGTTGCGGGGATCGCGGTCGTGAAGCCGTCCCTTCCTGGCCATCGACGCGACGCATCACCACGAGCTGGCCGGACCTGGAATGAGGCCTGCCCAGACGGGGTTTCGAAAGGCTGGAGGCGAACACCATGAAATCAAGTCGGCACTCACTCGCCATTCTCATCGCGTCGTTGGTTCCGATCGCCGCCTGCGGCGCCACGGCGAACAACACATCTCGCGCAAACGAGGGCATGACGCCGAGCGGCGCACCGATCGCAGGCGCCGCGGAGGAGAGCGGCAGCGCCGAGGCGAGCCCGAGCGCCGTTCCCGCCGATCTCCTCGGCGAATGGACCCTGGTCGCCCTCGACGGCGAGCCCGTGCCCGAGGTCGGCAAGACCCCGACGCTCGAGATCCTCGAGGACGGCAGCGCGGCCGGTGTCAGCGGCGTCAACCGCTACCGGACCCAACTCGAGCTCGCCGACGGACGGCTGGGCTTCGGGCCTACGGCGGGCACCAAGATGGCCGGTCCGCCGGAAGCGATGGCTCTCGAGAGCGCCTTCCTGGCCCGCCTCGATGCGGCGTCCACCTACCAGGTGGAGGGCGACACCCTGCGGCTGTGGGCCGGCGACAACGAGGCGCTGACGTTCGCTCGCATGAAGGCCGAGGAGTAGGACCATGCATGGGACAAACCCTGGCAGCCGAACGCTCGCCAGAGCGGCCGCTGCAGCCGTCGTGATGATCGGCCTGGCGGCAGCGCCGGGCTGCGCTTCCACGACGGTCGAGAGCGGCGCCGATGCATCGGGCCTCGCAGCCGAAGATCGGGAGAGCGCGGCCACTGCGGACTCTCGCGTGATCCGAGGCACGGCGACCTATCGCGAGCGGATCGCGCTCCCGCCGGACGCGGTGCTCGAGGTGACGCTCGAAGACGTGTCCCTGGCCGACGCCGCGGCGCGGGAGATCGCGTCCGTGCGCATGGAGAACCCGGGCAATCCCCCATTCAGCTTCGAGCTGGCGTACGACCCGGCGCTGATCGAAGAGCGCCAGACCTATGCGGTGCGGGCCGCGATCCGCGTCGACGGCAAGCTGATGTTCACCACCGACACCTTCTACCCGGTGCTGACTCGCGGCGCCGGCACGGAGGTGGAGCTGCTGCTGCGCCGGGTGGCGGCCCCTGCGGACCAGCCCGAGCCGGCCGCCCTCCGCGAGCTGCCGGCTTACTTCGAGGGCGATCTGCCGTGCGCCGACTGCCCGGGCATCCACTACCGCCTCGACCTGCACGAGGACCGGGTGTTCTTCCTGCGCACGACCTATCACGGACGCGGGGCCGGCGCGGTGCACGATCTCATCGGAACCTGGACTCTGGCGAGCGACGACAACCGCATCGCGCTGTTCGGGGGCACCGAGGCGCCGATCTTCTTCCGCATCGTCGACGCCGACACCATCCGCAAGCTCGACATCGAGGGACGGGACATCGAGTCCTCCCTCAACTACGATCTGAGGCGCAAGGATGACCTCGAGCCGATCGAGCCGCGACTGATGATGCGCGGCATGTACCGCTACATGGCCGACGCCGCGCTCTTCGAGGAATGCCTCACCGGGCGCCGCTTCCCGGTCTCCCAGGAGGCCGACAACATCGCCCTCGAACGGGCGTACCTGGACGCGCGGCATGAGCCCGGCGAGCCCCTGCTGGTTTCGCTCCAGGGCAGCCTCGCGCTGCGCCCGACGATGGAGGGCGACGCGATGGTCCTCAGCCTGATCCCCGAACGCTTCATCGGCGTGTGGCCCGG
>DATIVB010000535.1:0-1767 GCA_035466375.1 Chondromyces sp. | reverse complement strand
CGCGAACTCGAGCAGAAGCTCGAAGCAGGCATCGGCGGCATCCGGGTCGAGCCCCGCCAGGGGCTCGTCGACCACCAGCACCGGCGGGTCCCAGAGCAGGCCGCGCACCAGGGCGACGCGGTGGCGCTCGCCGCCCGACAGCGTCCGCACCTCGCGCTCGAGCGGCAGCCGCGCGAGCCCCACCGCGGCCAGCAGATGGGCGGCCTCGTCCTCGGAGAACTGGCGCTCGCGGCCGGCGCGCATCGAAAACGGCAGGGCGAGGTTGTCGCCGAGCGTGCCGGCGATCATGGGCGCGTCCTGCGCCACCAGGGTGACCCGGGCCCGCCAGGTCGGAAGCTGCGGGCCCTCATAGGCCTCGCCGTCCAGGTGCCGCGTGGCCCCGGGTGTCCACGCGAGGGCGGTGACCTGACGGAGAAGGGTCGACTTACCACCGCCCGAGGGGCCTTCGAGGGCCACGCACCGGCCGGCCTCGAGGGCCAGCGAGACATCGCCGAAGAGCTGCCGTCCCTCGCCGTCCGCAGCCGAGAAGGGTCCGCACTCGAAGAACGAGCTCATCGCGGGAAGTGTAGCGGAATTCCGATCCCGATCCCGATCCCGTTCCCGAGACGACCCGGCAGGGAAAGCTTCGGCTCACGATCGGGAACGGGATCGGGATCGGGAACGGGATCGGGATCGGGATCGGGAGGAGACGTTCATGGGAACAGGGATACATCCAGCGTAAAATTGGACCGTGCCTGACCCGATCCTCCGCCGCATCCTTCACTGCGACATGGATTGCTTCTACGCCGCGGTCCACATGCGCGACGACCCGTCGCTCGCCGGCAAGCCGGTCGTGGTGGGCGGCGACCCCTCGGGGCGCGGGGTGGTGGCGGCCGCCAACTACGAGGCGCGCAAGTACGGCATCCACTCGGCCATGCCGGCGGCGCTCGCCCGCCGGCGCTGTCCGAAGACCGTCTTCCTCAAGCCGGAGTTCGAACGCTACCGCGAGGAGTCGCGGGCGATCTTCGCGATCTACCGCGACTACACGCCGGTCATCCAGCCGCTGTCGTTGGACGAGGCATTCCTCGACGTCAGCGACCACCTCGGCGCGTTCGACAGCGCGACCGCAGTGGCCGTCGACATCCGCCGCCGGGTGCGCGAGGAGCGCCGGCTGACGGTCTCGGTGGGGGTCGGACCCAACAAGCTGGTGGCCAAGATCGCCTCGGATTTCAACAAGCCCGACGGCCTCACCGTGGTCAAACCGGGCGAGGTGGAGACCTTCCTCGCGCCGTTGCCGGTGCGCCGGCTCTTCGGCGTCGGCCCGGCCGCCGGACGCTCGCTCGCCGAGCTCGGCGTGACCACCGTCGCCGAGCTGCGCGCGCTCTCCGTGGATCGCCTGATGGCCCGCTTCGGCCAGTGGGGGCGGGTGCTCTTCGAACGCGCCCGCGGCATCGACGAGCGCCCGGTCCGCACCACGCGGGAGCGCAAGAGTCTCTCCACCGAACGCACTTTCGCCGCCGACATCAGGGACGCGACCGAGATCGACGCGATCCTCGAGGCGATGGCCGCCGACGTGGCCGAGGGCCTGGAGAGGCGGCACCTCGCCGCGACCACCATCACCGTCAAGGTGCGCTACCCGGATTTCACGACCCCCACCCGCGCCCACACCCTGCCGGCGCCGACCGCCGACGGCCGCGCGATCGCCGCGGTCGCGCGGGACCTCGTGCGCCGCACCGACGCCCTCACCCGCTCCGTGCGCCTGCTCGGTGTCGGCGCCAGCGGGCTCGT
>DATIVB010000534.1:0-11612 GCA_035466375.1 Chondromyces sp. | reverse complement strand
GCGCGCCCATCACCGAGATGTCGAACTCGCTCTCACCCTCGGGGGCGTGGCAGTTGGCGCAGTTGTTGTCGTTGAACTGCGGGATGGGATGCCCCTCGCCCGCGACCTCCCAGTTGATGAGGTCGTGGCACGAGCCGCAGGAGTCGCGGCTGGGCTCGGTGAACCACACCGAGCCGCCCGGGGTGTCCGCGGTATGGCAGCGCACGCAGTTGCGCACGTCCTGGGTGAACACGACGTCGGAGTAGTCGTGCACCGTCTGGCGGTAGCCGATGATCTGGTAGGGGATGCCGGCCTGCACGCTGGGCAGCTGCGAGCCCGTGTGGATCTTGTGGATCATCACCTTCATGTCGACGGTGTTGCCGGTGTCGGGGTCGATGGTCTGCTTGTTGTGGCACAGGACGCACAGCTTGACGTCGCGCCGGCTGCCGCCGTGGAAGGCGAGCTGCTCGTGGCAGCTGTTGCAGGTCTGATCGAGCATGCCCTGCCACTCGTCCACCACCTCGCTGCCGTCGGGCACGAAGTCGTACTCGACGTTGTCGTACTGGGTGGTCTCGAGCGGCGTGTCGTTGAGGTTCCGGGTGGCGTAGACGCCGACGGTGTGGGTCACCGAGGGGTCGTAGTCGTCCGGCAGCTGGGTGCCGAAGGTGTAGCGGATCCGCCCCATCTCGAGGTCCTCGATGCTGCCGCCGGAGTCGGACGAGGCCTGGACCGCGGTGACGCCGGTGATCGGGCTCGTCTGCGGTCGCACCGTGTAGGCGACGTAGTCACGCAGCGAAGCGTCGTACCACGACAGGATGAAGGAAAAACCCACCGCTCCCGGGGTCAGGATGCCCGCCCGGTCGAGGGGCTGACCCAGGTCGTCGGCGAAGCTGAGCTCCACCACCGGGTGACGGTCGGCCGGGATCTGGATGTCCTCGACCGTAACGTGCAGGCCCGGCCGGATGAAGGCGAACTGCGCCTTCGTCAGGTAGTGCTCGGCCTGACTCTTGGTGTACATCTTCTGCGGGTCCACGTCTCCGGTCGGCGCGACCCGGTCGGCCGGCGCACGGACCGCCAGCGGCACGCTCGCGGCGCCCGCAGTTGCCAGGACCAAAAGGCTCCTCGTGATCGAAAACATCACTCTGCCTCCTTCTCCAAATCGGAGTATTGACCTAATCTCTGGCCGTCGCCGGCCGCCCGAACGGAATCACAATCAATCTTGATCTTGAAATTTGATGCGTCAACAGGGGATGCCCCGGGGTCGTGGTGCCCACCCGTGTGGCTGGATGCGCCGCCTTCCACAAAATTCCATGACAATCCCATGACGATCGAAGAATGCATCAGTCTCGTTTGATTGTCAACTCAATCGTCCAAACTTTCATATGATGATCTGCGGATTTACTCCTGTCTACAGTTATTTTCCAGATGTCGGCCTGGAGTACCAGGTTTTTTGAAGGAGAGTGAGTCTCATTTGCGGTGTCTTCGTGAGACCCGGGACGCGATGCGCGCGGCTGAGATCCCGCCAGCGTCGGTCGCGCCGTCCCCGCCGCGTCTGGAACACTTGCTTCGGAGGCGTTGCCGGGCGACACTGCGCTCATGGCCAGGGGATCGAAGGCGCTCGTCGTGGCAGTGGTGGCGGTGATCGTTCTCACGGCGGTGCTCGCGGTGTTGCTGCGCGGCCGGCTGCGGTGTGCGGGCTTCGCCGGGCCGACGGTGACCGCGGCCGAGCTCCCGCCGGCCGCCGCCGAATCCGGCCGGCTGCGGATCGCGTCGTGGAACCTGCGCAACTTCCCGCTCGACGAGCGGCCCCAGGCCGCCGACCTGGGCTACTCGCGGCGCACCAACATCTGCGATCTCGAAGCGGTGCTCGGGGGGCTCGAGGCCGATCTCATGGGGCTGCAGGAGGTCAACGACACCCGCCGCTTCCCGCCCATCCTGCGCCGCGCCGTCGGAGAGCGGGTCATGGGCGTCCGCTTTTCGAAAGGCGGCGGCCGCTTCGGCCAGCACCTCGCGATCGCGTGGGACACCTCGACGCTCGAGCTCGCGGGCGAGCCCCTCGATATCGATGAAACCGTCTTCGAGCCCGGCATGCGGCCCGCCTTCGCAGCCTCCTTCCGCAGCCTCGAGAACCCGGGCCTGGACTTTAGCTTCGTCGTCGTGCACCACGAGTCGGGGCGCGAGGGCTTCGCCGACCGGCGCCGGCAGAACCGCGCCCTCGCCGACTGGGTCGGTGAGCACACGGCGGCGACCGGCGACTCGGACGTCATCGTCCTCGGCGACTTCAACACCGCCGGCTCGCCGCACGGAGGGCTTCCGGGCGAGCTGCAGTCGCTCGATGCGCTGCTCGGCCGCGCCGGCCTCGATCGCCTCGAAAACGGCGACGGATGCTCGGCGTACTGGGAGGGCGGCGGCGACCGCGACGGCGTCCAGGTGCCGTCGCTGCTCGACCACGTCTTCGTGAGCGTCAGCCTGTCCGGAGCCGTGAAATCCCCAGTGCAGCCCTGGCTGCACTGCGCCCGGCACGAGTGCCGGGAGCTCGTCTCGCAGCCGGGAGCGGAGGACGGCACCTTCTGGGATGTGTCCGACCACTGCCCCCTGACCTTCGAGCTCGGCTTGGCCAAGCTCGAAGGTCAGGGGGAATTAGGAATTCGGAATTAGGAATGAGGAATTTCCGCCTGCCCCCCATCACCGGGAGGGTGGGCGGCATTCCTGATTCCTAATTCCTAATTCCTAATTCCTAATTCCTAATTCCTAATTCCTGGCCAATGGCGCCTGTGGTCCCGTTCCCCGGTATGATGTCACTGGTCTGCCGTGACGATGCACAGAGCTCCCCATCCCTTCGACGCAGCCCTGCGTGAGTTCCACATCTCGTGCCGGGTGCGCGATGCCTGCGAGCTGCCGGATACCCTGTTCTCGACCTCCGGCAACGTGGTCTTCGCGGATTTCCGGGCGGCGCGCGAGTTTGCCTACCGGCTCAACCGGCGCCGCGACCTGGTGCGCTTTCCGGAACGCGCGGTCAGCGCGAGCCGGATCTACGCGCTGGGGCTGATCGACGAGGCGTTGCACCTGGTGATCGCGCGCTACCGCGAGCAGCGGGCGCCGCAGCTCTGGCCCGAGGTCCGCAGCCGGCTCGGCTCCGAGCTCGGCGGCGGGGCCACTGACGAGCTGCTGCGGCGCTTCGTCGAGGAGTTCCCCCCGGCGGCGGTGTACCGCGGCGACGTCGGCCGCGACCAGTACCTCGAAGGTTCGACCGGTGCGGTGGCCCACCGCGACGTGACCCTCGAGGAGCTGATGCTCTTGTGGCTGGCGAACCGGAACCCTGCCTTCGCGGAGTTCCGCGAGCTCTTCGATGACCGGCCGCTGCGCAGCGATCCCGCCTATGAGCGGACGATGGCGATTGTCGAATCCGAGCTCGGCCGCGCGCCCGCCGGTGAAGGCGGGGGCGAGACCCTGCTCGACCTGCTGTACGCGCCGATGCGCGCAGCGCCGGACTCGCTCGAGGGCCAGCTCGAGTTCATCCGCGGCCGCTGGGCCGATCTCCTGGGCCCCGACCTGGTGCGGTTACTCGGCGGTCTCGACTTCCTGGCCGAGGAGGAGCGGGTGTTCTTCGCCGCGGGGCCGGGGCCGGTCGAGCCGCCCGACTACACCGGGCTCGACCCGGCGATCGAGAACTACTCGGCGGACCGCGACTGGATGCCGAAGGTGGTGCTGCTGGCCAAGAACGCCCACGTCTGGATGGCCCAGCTGAGCCGCGAGTACGGGCGCGAGATCGTGAGCCTGGATGCGATCCCCGACGAGGAGCTCGAGCGGCTCGCCGGTTGGGGCATCACCGGGCTGTGGCTGATCGGGGTCTGGGAGCGCAGCCGGGCGTCGGAGCGCATCAAGCGGATGATGGGCGATGCGGAGGCGGTGGCGTCGGCCTACTCGCTGCAGGATTACCGGATCGCGCAGGCGCTGGGGGGCGAGCCCGCGTACGAGGAGCTCAAGGAGCGCGCCGCGCGCTTCGGCATCCGGCTCTCCACCGACATGGTGCCCAACCACATGGGGATCGATTCGCGCTGGGTGATCGAGCACCCCCACTGGTTCCTGTGGCTGCCGCACTCGCCCTACCCGGCCTACTCATTCACCGGCCCCGACCTGTCGGACGACGAGCGCGTCGGCATCTTCATCGAGGACGGCTACTGGCGACACTCGGACGCGGCGGTGGTCTTCAAGCGCGTCGACCGCTTCACCGGGGACGAGCGCTTCGTCTACCACGGCAACGACGGCACCTCGATGCCCTGGAACGACACCGCCCAGCTCGACTACACCCGGCCCGAGGTGCGCGAGGCGGTGATCCAGACCATCCTCGCCGTGGCCCGTCGCTCGCCGATCATCCGCTTCGACGCCGCCATGACCCTGACCCGGCAGCACTTTCACCGCCTGTGGTTTCCGCCGCCCGGCGCCGCCGGCGCGGTCCCGTCGCGGGCCGATTTCGGGATGAGCCAGGCCGACTTCGATGCGGTGATGCCCGCCGAGTTCTGGCGCGAGGTGGTGGACCGGGTGGCCGCCGAAGCCCCCGACACCCTGCTGCTAGCCGAGGCCTTCTGGCTGCTCGAGGGCTACTTCGTGCGCACCCTCGGCATGCACCGGGTCTACAACTCGGCCTTCATGAACATGCTCCGCGACGAGCGCAACGCCGAGTACCGGCAGCTGATCCGCTCGACGCTCGAGTTCGACCCGCAGATCCTCAAGCGCTACGTCAACTTCATGTCCAACCCCGACGAGCGCACCGCCGTCGACCAGTTCGGCACCGGCGACAAGTACTTCGGGGTCGCCACGATGCTGGCGACCCTGCCGGGGCTGCCGATGCTCGGCCACGGCCAGATCGAGGGCCTGGCCGAGAAGTACGGGATGGAGTTCACGCGGCCGCGGTGGGACGAGCCCCGCAACGAGGGCCTGGTCGACCGGCACGAGCACCAGATCTTCCCGCTGCTCCGCCGCCGCCGCGCTTTCGCCGAGGTCGACCGCTTCCTCCTCTACGACTTCGTGCGCGACGGCGGCGAGGTGGACGAGAACGTCTTCGCCTACTCCAACGAGGCCGACGGCCGGCGCAGCCTGGTCGTCTATCACAACCGCTACGCCGACACCCACGGCACCATCCGGATATCGACCGGGGTGGTGGAGCGCGGCGGGTACGGGGAGCGCCGGCTGCGGCGCTGGACCCTCGGCGAGGGCCTCCGGTTGGGCAGCGGACCGGACCGTTGGCTCCTGCTGCGCGACGCGGCCTCGGGCCTCGAGTACCTGCGCTCGTGCGACGAGCTGCGCGAGCACGGGCTGCGGCTGGAGCTCGGCGCCTACCGGCTGCACTGCTTCGTCGGACTGCGCGAGGTGGTCGAGGACGCGGAGCACCCGTGGTCGGCCCTGGCGGCGGAGCTCGGAGGCGCCGGGATGCCCTCGCTCGAGGACGCCCTTGCGGTGCGACGGCTGGCGCCGGTCCTCGATCCTCTGCGGCGGCTGCTGGCGCCTCGTGTCCTCGAAGGTCTGGCGTCGCCGATGCGGCGGGCCGAGGCGGCCGCCGAGCTGAGCGAGCTCGCGGCCTTGGAGATCGGCCCCCTGGTCGAGGCGGCCGCGGAGCGGGTCCGGCCGGCCGCCCCCGCGGCGGTGCTCGAGCGCGCGATCCTCAACGACATCGAGGCCGTGGTCGCGCTCGCCCATCTCGTCGACGCGCTCGCGGAGGGGCGGCCGCTCGCCGCCGACCTGGACCTCGGCCCCATGGTCGCCACCCTCGACGAGCCGCAGCAGTGGGCGGCGCTGCTGGCGTGGGCGGTCGTGCGCCGCCTGGGGGGGCTCGAGGGAGACGACCCGACCGGCGACCGGGCGCGCGAGCGCTTCCGGGAGTGGTTCATCGGACCGCTGGTGGCCGCGGCAGTGGGTGCCGTCGGGGCGCCGGAGGCGGCGGGCCGGCGCGCGGCCGCGGCCGTCGAGCTGACCCTTGCCGCCGAGCGCTGGCTGACGACCCCCGCCACCTCCGGGGACGCGCGGCGGGAGCTCGCAGCCGCGCTCTGCTTCGACCCGGTGGGCCGGCGGTTCCTGGACGTCAACCGCCATCAGGACGTGCTGTGGTTCAACCGCGAGGGGTGGACGGAGCTCGCACGCAGCCTGCTGGCCGCCGCTGCGGTGCGGGCCGTGACGGAGGCTCCGGACGACGCGGTCGAAGCCGTGGCCCGGGCCTGCCGCGCCTACCGCGATCTCGAGGACGCGGCTTCCGAGTCCGCGTACCGGGTCGAGGAGCTCGTGAACGGCCCGCCGCCCGACGAGTCCCCGTGAGCAGCCGCGAGCTCCTGCGCCCCTTGCCGCTGGCGCTGATTTTCGTGTTCGCGGCGGTCGCGTTCGTCGATTTCGTGCACACGCTGCGCGAGGAGCCGGCGCCGTGGCCGGATGTCCTCGCCGACCGGACCCTGCGCTTCGAACGCTGGGAGCCGGTGCTGGACCTGCGGGCGCGCGCCGGGCCGGATTTTGTCGAGCTGCTCCCCGCTGCGGCCTTCGATGCGGCGCACTGGTCGGCGCCTCTGCAGGGCGGGCGCTGGGTGATGGACGACAGCGCCGGCTTCGAGCTCGGGCTCGCGCGCGGCGGCCACCGGACGATGGTCGTCGAGTGCCGCGGGCCGTCGGGCGCCGACCGCGCGATCCGGGTGGAGGTCGAGGTCAACGGGGCCCGCCGCGGCGCGTTCGAGGTCGGTTCGGAGTGGCGCCGCCACCTCGTCCGGCTGCCGGGGGACGCGGTGCGCGCCGGACGCAATCAGATCTCTCTGCGCCTTCCCGACCGGTTGCCCGCCGGGCGCTCGCAGCGTGGAGTGCTGGTGCGGCGCCTGGGGCTCTTCTTCGACGCGGAAACGGCAGCGGACGCCGTTCAGCGCCGATCTCCGGTGACGGTCGATCTCGAAGCGGAGCGGGTGAGCATCCGGGAATCGGGGACGCTGACCGCCGACTTCGCGGTCGACGAGCGGATCGACGCCTTGAAACTGAGCTACCACTTCAGCGCCGATCTCGGGCGGGCGGAGCTGACGGTGGCGCGCCCGGAGGGCGGCGGCCCGGGTCGCGACGCGGTGATGCGCCGCCCCCTGTCGGCAAGCGAGGGGCGCGAGGGCGGGGTCCGATTCCCCCTCCACGGCCGCCGCGGGGAGTTCCGCTTCGCGGCTGAGGTGGAGCTCGGGCCGCACCCGGGCAGTTTCGATCTGTCGTCGGTCCGGTTGGTCAGCGAAGGCGGGCCGACCCGGGCCGAGGCTCGTCAGCGGTCTCGTCGGGAGGAGTGATGTCCCGCGGCGGCGGGCGGTCGGCGCGGCCGGACCTCAGACTCGCCGCGATGAAGGTGAGCAGCGCCAGCGCCAGCTCGTCGACGAACGGCAGGGGGTCCGGGACCACGAGATCGACCAGCAGCAGTCCGCCGAGCGCGAGCACCAGCCAGGGGTAGCGCAGGCGCGGCAGAAAGCGCTCGAGGAGGGCGGTCAGGGGCGAGCGTTCCGGCGTCATCACGTCGGACCGATCATAGGAGATCGTTCTCCGGCCCGCCACTCATTGCTTCGGCCGATAGCTCGAGTAGGCCTCCGCGCGTCCGGACAACCCGCTGAGCTTGATGACCAGGACGTGGCCCTCGGGCGTCGACTGGATCCAGCGCAGGGTCTTGTCGTGGATCCGCCGCCGGTCGTTGCCTTCGAGCTCGATGCCCTGCGTTGCGAAGAATTCCTCGACCAGTTTCTTGGCTCGCGGCGTGAGCTCGGCGACGCCGCGGAAGACCTGCAGCAGCGGCGTCTGGACGCTGTCCTCGAGCACCAGCCGCGCGTTCATGTCGACCTCGGCCACCGGGCCGAGATCGCCGCAGACCACTGCCTGGGAGACGTCGGCGGCCGCCACCGGCGGCTTCATGAGCTCGTTGATGGACCGCTCGGCCACCGCCAGGGAGTGGAGGATCGAGCTCACGGCCCCGTCCGCGTCGGGCGGCATCGGGGACCCGTGGTGGGAGGCGAACCAGTCCTGCAGCTGGTCGATGAACTCGGCGAACTTGGCGAGGCGGTTGCCCGACACGGTGCTCGAAACCGGGAGCTTGTCCGGCTGCCGGAGCTTCTCGGGGGCGGTCGTTTCGCGGCCGACCATCTCCGCGATCAGGGCCGCGAGCGAGGCCGCCGCGTTGCGCACCGAGATCGCCGCCGCCTCGGCGTCCGAGGCCAGCATCCAGGCGCGGCGCTCGCCGAGAAACTGGGCCAGGCGCTCCAGGTTCCGGGCGGCCTTCTCGAGCTCGGCAACGGTGATCTGTCCCGGCATGTATCGTCCGCGTTCCGGTTCGGACCGCTATTCTAGCGGATTTTCCGGCAGATGAGGCACGGCGCCCGAATTATGCGAAGATTGCAGGGGCGAAGACCATGCAGCTGCAGCTCACCGCACCCGACGACTGGCACCTTCACCTGCGCGACGGCCGGGCGATGGCGGACGTCCTCGGACACTCGGCGCGGGCCTTCGCCCGGGCCGTGATCATGCCCAACCTGAAGCCTCCGGTGACGACTACGGAGATGGCGCTCGCCTACCGCGGCCGGATCCTCGAGGCCCTCCCGCCGGACGCGGTCTTCGAGCCCCTGATGTCTCTGTACCTGACCGACCGGACCTCCCCCGACGAGATCGCGGCGGCGGCGGTGAGCTCCAAGGTGGTCGGGATCAAGCTGTACCCTGCCGGCGCCACAACCAACTCGGAGGCCGGGGTCACCGATCTCGGACGCGTGCGCCCGGTGCTCGAGGCGATGGCGGAGCTCGGCCTGCCCCTGCTCGTGCACGGCGAGGTCGTCGACCCGGAGGTCGACATTTTCGACCGCGAGCTGGTCTTCATCGATCGCGTCCTCGAGCCGCTGCTCGATCGGGTGCCGGGGCTCAAGATCGTCTTCGAGCACATCACGACCGAGGACGCGGTGCGGTGGGTCCTGGGCGCGCCGCCGCGGGTCGCCGCCACCATCACCGCCCACCACCTGCTGTACGACCGCAATGCCATCTTCGCCTCCGGCCTCGACCCCCACTTCTACTGCCTGCCGGTCCTCAAGCGCGAGCGCCACCGCGAGGCCCTGCTGTGGGCGGCGACCAGCGGCAGCCCGCGCTTCTTCCTCGGCACCGACAGCGCCCCCCACCCGCGCAGCGCCAAGGAGTGCGCCCACGGCTGCGCCGGCATCTTCTCGGCGCACGCCGCTCTCGAGCTCTACGCCGAGGCCTTCGACCGGGCCGGCGCGCTCGGCGCGCTGCAGCTCTTCGCCGCCCACCACGGGGCCGACTTCTACGGACTGCCGCGCAACCACGCCACCGTGACCCTGGCCCGCGAGCCGTGGAAGGTGCCGGCGGCCTACGTCTTCGGAGACGACGAGGTGGTGCCGCTGCGGGCGGGCGGGACGGTCGGCTGGCGGCTGGTCGGAACCACGAATCCAGGATAGATTGACCGCTTCACAGCGCGCGGCGCGGAGCCGAGGAGCACCGGCGCCGGCGGCGTCATCCGAGAGCAGAGGAGGGACAGCGCATCATGGCCAACATCAAGACCCACCGCGGCACCATCGGTATTCTCACCGGCGGCGGCGACGTGCCGGGCCTCAACCCGGCGATCCGGGCCGTCACCGTGCGCGCGCTGCGCGAGGGCTTCCGCGTGCTCGGCATCCGCCGCGGATGGCGCGGTCTGATCGACATCGACCGCGATTCCGGCAACGGCGCCGAGCACGTCATGAACCTGACCGAGGAGGTCGTCAACAAGGTCGGCCGCACCGGCGGCACCTTCCTGCACACTTCGCGCACCCGGCCCTCGCACGTGCCGAAGACGGTGGTCCCGGACCACCTCCGCGAACGCTACGCCGACGAGGTCAACGACCTCACCGACGAGGTCCTGACGAATCTCGACCACCTCGGCATCGACACCCTGATTCCCATCGGCGGCGACGACACGCTCTCGTACGGCGCCCACCTGCACCGCAAAGGGGTGTCGGTGATCGCCATCCCCAAGACCATGGACAACGACGTGCCGGGCACCGACTACTGCATCGGCTTCTCCACCTGCGTCACCCGGACCATCGCCATGACCCACGCCCTGCGGACCTCGGCCGGCAGCCACGAGCGCTTCCTGGTGATCGAGGTCTTCGGCCGCTACGCCGGCTTCACGGCGCTGCTCCCCACCATGGCGGGCGCCGCCAACCGCTGCGTGATCCCCGAGCACCCCTTCGAGATCGAGCACCTCTGCGAGCTGTTGGCGCAGGACCGCGCCTCGACTCCGTCCAACTACAGCGTCGTGCTGGTTTCCGAGGGCGCCACCTTCACCGGCCAGAGCGAGATGGTCTACGAGGACCAGGAGCAGGACATGTTCGGCCATAAGAAGCTCGGCGGCGTCGGCGACCGGGTGGCGAGGGTGCTCAAGGAGATCTCGCCCCAGTTCAACCGCGGCCGCCGCATCAACGTCATCAACCAGCGCCTCGGCTACCTGGTGCGCTCCGGCGACCCCGACGCGCTCGACTCGGTGGTCCCGATGGCGTTCGGCAACCTCGCCATGGACCTCATCCTGGAAGGTGTTTCCGGCCGTCTCGTCAACGTGCGCAACGGCCGCTACGACAACGTCCCCATCGACGTCGTGACCAGCCGCAAGAAGGTCGTGGACGTGGGCAAGTTCTACAACACCGATCGTCTGCGCCCCAAGTACACCCGCTTCGAGGGCGCGCCGGTGTTTATCATGACGTCGGACTACTGACGAATAAAGAGTTTGACATCAGAAATTAGGAATTAGGAATTAGGAATTGACCGCCCGTTCGCCCGCGGCGATCAGACCATGGGGGGGCGGGACGGGAATTCCTCATTCCTCATTCCTCATTCCTCATTCCTAATTAACGGAGGGTGGCATGCGTTTTCTCCACACCATGATCCGCGTCGGCGACCTGGACCGTTCGATCGCCTTCTACACCGAGGCACTGGGGATGAAGCTGCTGCGGAAGAAGGACTACCCCGGCGGCAGATTCACCCTCGCCTTCGTGGGCTACGGCGACGAGGACGAGAACGCTGTGGTCGAGCTGACCCACAACTGGGACACCTCGAGCTACGACCTCGGCACCGGGTTCGGCCACCTGGCCATCGGCTGCGACGACATCGAGTCCGCGTGCGAACGGGTCCGCGAGCACGGGGGCCAGGTCACCCGCGAACCGGGCCCCATGAAGCACGGCTCCACCGTCATCGCCTTCGTCAAGGACCCGGATGGGTACGCGATCGAGTTCATCGAGAAGAGTTAGGAATTAGGAATTCGGAATTAGGAATTCCCATCCGTCCCCGCCTGACCTCAAGAGTCAGACATCGATTCGACCACCATCTCATCACGAGGCGGCCACCACGGCATCGCCCAATCGCCGCGGGTGGGCGGGGGGCTTTCCTAATTCCTAATTCCTAATTCCTAATTCAGTCGGCTTGCTCTTGTTCTCTGGGCGCTTCCGCTGTAGCGGTCGCCCATGCTGGAACGCGGTACCTCCCGCCCGCTGACGGCGACCTGCGCGCGAGGACTCGAAGAGGTCCTCGCCGCCGAGGTCGCCGCGCTCGGGGCCTCGGCGGTGGCGCCGGGGCGGGGCTCGGTCGCGTTTTCCGGCGACCTACGCACGGTC
>DATIVB010000533.1:0-4204 GCA_035466375.1 Chondromyces sp. | reverse complement strand
CTCACGGCGCGCTCACCCCGGCGGCCCGCCGCGCGGCGCTCACCGGGACCCCAGCTGGAAGCCGCCTCCCCCGGCGGATCGCCGGCTCGCCGTTCGCAGATCGTCGATGCACCCGAAGAGCATAACCGCTCCGGCGCGCTGCAGCACTTCCGCCGAGGCCGGGGCCGGGTCGGCCCGGGCGGGAGACGGGCCCGGACCGAGCCGGCAGCGATGAGTCAACAGGGCCGAAAAAGCGACTCCTCGAAAGCGGTGCCCAGCGCAATCATGTTCCTGCCGCAGACCACCCGTTACCGGCCGACCTTTCGACGCTGGAAATCGACGACCCCGAGGCGGCGCATCAACCAGCCGGCGAGACGCGGTGACAGGGCGGCCAGGGCCAGGAGCGGTTTCAGCGGACGGGAGTTGACGATGATCTCCGGCAGGTTGCGCTCGAGAGCCTCGACGACCGCAGCCGCAACCTGCTCCGGGGTGCAGGAGCCGATCGTCCACGGCGCCTTCAGACCGAATCGGGCGAACATCCCCACCTCCGTCACGAACCCCGGGAAGATGGTCGAAAACCGGATCCCGGCGAGCTCCTCTTCCAGGCTGATCCCGCGCGTCCACTCGGCGAGTCCTGCCTTGCTTCCGCAATACACCGCATCGTATGGGGACCCGGCTTTGGCCCCGACGGACGCGATGTTGACGATGTGACCGCCTCCCTGCGCGAGCAAGGTCGGAAGCAGCGCATGGGTCAGCTCGACGGGCGCGAGGAGGTTGAGCTCGATGGTCCGGCGATGAGTGTCCACAGGTTGATCCAGAAAGGGCCCCTCGTTCTCGACGCCGGCATTGTTGATCAGGATGTCGATGTGCCCGAATCGTTCGAGAACCTCATGAATCAACCGCTCGCGCTGATCGGCCTCGAGCAGATCACAGGGAAAGACGCCGACATCCACCGAAAAGACGTCGAGGCGTCCGGCCACCTCTCGCAGGAGCTGTGCCGAGCGGGCCGTCAAGACGAGGTGGCAGCCCCGTCCGGCCAGCGCCGCGGCGATGAAAGGACCGAGCCCCTGGGAGGCACCGGTGAGCAGAACGCGTCGATCGACGAGCTGGGTCATGCGCCATCCTCCTCGGCTCGACGACGAGTGTCGAGAGGCAGCGAAGGAGCCGGTAGGCAATCTCGCCGTCCGGCATTCGGACCGTTTGGTGCGGGGTTGGCATCCGTTGGCATCACGTATCACATTGTGACGTTTCGCAGTCGGGGTCAATATTGAGCGGTCCCGTCCGCGCGCATGGAAGGAACGGCCATGGCGCGCAAACCCCGCCTGTTCATCCCGAACGACTCAAGACAAGCGACACAACAGGATTTCAGATCGCATGTGCAGCGCGAAAGAACATTCGCGCAGTTCTTGTAGGCGCGCCCTTCAGGGTGCGCGAGAAGAGCACTGAAGCTTCCGTTGGCGGACCCTGAAGGGCCCGCCCACAACCGTAATCAGGGACTTTACAAGAGGCGCACGTGGTACCGGGTGCTATCCGAGCACGACCTGAACGTGGTGCTCGCGGCCGTCGTCGGCCAGGGGAACGAGCGCATCCGCCGGGAGAGGGTTTCCGTCGAGGCTGAGGCTCGAGACCCCCCGGCAGACTCCGTCCGGGTTCTCGACGGCGATCCGGTAGAGCGTGCCGCCGTGGCGGTAGGCGATCTCGTAGTGCTTCCAGCCCCTCGGAATGCAGGGATCGATGCGGAGGGCGGTGCCCTGCTTCTGGAACCCGAGGATCCACTCCAGGCCGAGGCGATAGAGCCAGCCTGCGGCCCCGGTGTACCAGGTCCACCCTCCCCGCCCCACGTTCGGCGGCACGGAGTAGACATCCGCGGCAACCGCGTACGGCTCCACCTTGTACAACTCAACGGCGGTGCGGTCGCCGGCATGGTGGATGGGGCTCAGCAGGTTGAACATCTCGAGGGCCGTGTCGCCGTCGCCGAGCATGGCCAAGGCCACGGCCGACCAGACCGCCGCATGGGTGTACTGCCCACCGTTCTCCCGGACGCCGGGGAGATACCCCTTGATGTATCCGGGGTCCAGCGGTGTCGTGTCGAACGGCGGCGTGAAGAGCAGCAGCAGCCGGTCGTCCCGCCGGACGAGATGGTGCTCCACGGACTCCATGGCGCGGCGGGCCCGCTGGGGGTCGCCGGCACCGGAGATGACCGCCCACGACTGGGCGATGGAGTCGATCCGGCACTCGTCGTTGGCCGCCGAACCGAGCGGCGTGCCGTCGTCGAAGAACGCGCGCTTGTACCACTCCCCGTCCCAGGCCTCCGCCTCCAGCCGAGACTGGAGCGAAGCGACCGCGTTGCGCCACCGTTGCGCACGCTCGTCGTCGCCGCGGGATTCGGCGACGCCGGCGAAGTCCTGCAGGTTCATGAGCAGAAACCAGCCCAGCCAGACGCTTTCTCCCCGGCCGTCGTGACCGACGCGGTTCATGCCGTCGTTCCAATCGCCGGCACCGATCAGGGGCAGCCCGTGGCTGCCCACCTCGAGGCTACAGTCGAGGGCGCGCGCGCAGTGCTCGTAGAACGTCGACCGCTCGTGCGACTGCGTGGGCTCGAAGTACGCCTCCTGTTGGCCGTCTTCCAGGATCGGTCCTTCGAGCCACGCCACCTCTTCGTCGAGCACCGTCCGGTCGTCGGTCATCCGGAGATACCGGATCGCCGCATACGGCATCCAGAGACGGTCGTCGGATATCCGGGTCCGCACGCCCCGGCCCGTCGGGGGGTGCCACCAGTGCTGGACATCGCCCTGGGGGAACTGCCGGGCAGCGGCCCGAAGGAGGTGTTCGCGCGCGATATCGGGCCGCGCCAGCGCCAGGGCCAGCACATCCTGGAGCTGGTCGCGGAACCCGTACGCTCCTCCGGACTGGTAGAAGGCGGAGCGGGCCCACACGCGGCAGGAGAGTGTCTGGTAGAGCAGCCAGCGGTTGAGGAGGCAATCCATCGAGGGTTCGGGAGTCGTGACCTGCACCGTGCCCAGCACCCGGTCCCATTCTCTTGAGACTTCGAGAAGGGCCCCGTCCAGGTCCGCCGTGCGGCAGCGTCCGACCAGCGCTCGGGCGCTTTCGCGGTCCGCCTCCTCACCCAGTAGGAAGACGAATTCAGTGCGCTCGCCCGGTTCGAGCTCAACGCTCGCCCGCAGAGCGGCGCACGGGTCGAGGCCCGCTCCGGTCTTTCCCGAAAGCTCCCGCTCCAGCGACGCGGGGCGATCGAGCCCGGCGTTGCGGCCGAGGAACTCGAGGCGGTCGCCGGTGCAGGAGGTCTGGCGCCCGCCCAGGTCGGCGAAGGCGACGCGATCTGCGAACTCTTCGTTCCACGAGTTGCGCGCAAACATGGCACCGGTCGCGGCATCGATCTCGGTGACCACGAACCCAGCGGAGCCACCCCGCGCGACCCCCAGCACCCACTCCGCGTAGGCCGTGACCGAAAGCCTCCGCTTGCGACTGGACCGGTTTGTCAGGGTGAGGCGCGAGATCTTGACGGGGTCCCGTGCAGGCACGAACTGCACCAGGTCCAGCGCGATGCCGTGGGCCGCGTGCTCGAAGCGACTGTAGCCCTGGCCGTGCCGCGCGACATATGTCGAGTCCTCCTCGCGGACGGGGAGCATGGTCGGGCCCCAGACGAGGCCGCTGTCCTCATCCCGGACGTAGAACGCCTCGCCGGGAGGGTCACTGACTGGATCGTTGGACCACGGCGTGAGCTTGTTCTCGCGGCTGTTTAAGGACCACGTGTGGCCCGAGCCCGCCTCCGAGGCCTGAAACCCGAACGCAGGGTTGGCCACCACGTTGATCCAGGGAGCAGGCGTCCACTGCCCGGTTCCGAGCGCCGTGACGTACTCGCGGCCGTCCGTCGTGAATCCCCCCAGGCCGTTGAAGAACTCGAGATCCAGAGCGGGGGGCGCAACGGTCCCGGTCGACCCGGGTGGCGGGCGGAGCGGACGCGGAACCGGCTCCAGCGTCGGCCGCCCCAGCCGGACCACCTGCTCGGACAGCGTGCCCCGGCGCGCCAGGACCTCCACCCGCGCCGCCGCATGCAGCAGGTTCTGATCCACCTCCGGCATCAGGTCGGCCCTGAGCACGAAGACGCCTCCGTGGTCCCTCTGCATCTCGTGGCCGGCCGCCGACCGGCTCGCCCGCACCATCCCTTCGAGTGACTCCTGGAGGCCGGGCGCGTAGGACGTTC
>DATIVB010000532.1:0-2018 GCA_035466375.1 Chondromyces sp. | reverse complement strand
ATCTTCTCTGCCACAATGAACCCGTGCTGACCGTCGACGATCTCCGCACCGCGCTCGCAACCTACCGTCCGGCGGAGGTGCCGTTGGAGCAAGACATGGCCCGCGCCGCGGTGGCCGCGATCCTGCGCCGTGGCGCTCCGGGGCCCGAGGTTTTGTTCATCCGGCGGGCGGACCAGCCGCAGGACCCGTGGTCGGGCCACATGGCCTTTCCCGGCGGCCGCGTCGACCCGGGCGACGAGGGGCCGCTGGCGGCGGCGCTCCGCGAGACCCGCGAGGAGGTTGGGCTCGACCTCGAAACCGCCGGCGAGAGGCTCGGCCGGTTGTCGGAGGTGCGCGCGATCGGCCGCGGCCGGCCCCTGTCGATGGTGATCTGCCCCTTCGTCTTCGCCCTCGACGCGGACCCGGTGCTGGTGACGAACCACGAGGTGGGCGCGGTGGTGTGGGTGCCGCTGTCGTTCCTCGCCGACCGCCGCAACCGCGACACCATGCAGTACCGCCGCGGCGGCCTCGAGCTCGAGCTGCCGTGCTACCACTTCGGGGAGTACCTGATCTGGGGCATGACTCTGGGCATGGTGGACGAGCTGCTGGCGATCGCCGATCGCTGAGGGGAGAGAGGGCACGGACGGTGTACAGTGGCCGCCGGAGGTGGCCATGAAGCGTCTGTGGATTCTCGGAGTCATCTGCTCCCTGCTCGCCTGCGCCCCGGCCGAGGAGCCGGCCGACCTGGTGCTCACCGGCGGGCGCATCGTCACCATGGACGCCGATCACCCCGAGGCGCAGGCCCTGGCGGCGCGCGGCCAGCTGGTGGTGGCGGTGGGCTCCGAGTCCGAGGTGGCGCGGCTGATCGGGCCCGAGACTGAGGTCATCGACCTCGAGGGCGCGTTCGCGGTCCCGGGGCTGATCGAGGGCCACGCCCACTTCCTCGGCGTCGGCCGCGCCAGGATGCAGCTCGACCTGCGCTCGGCGGCGAGCTTCGACGACATCGTCGCCGCGGTCGAGGCGGCGGTGGCCGAGGCCGAGCCGGGCCAGTGGATCTTCGGCCGCGGATGGCACCAGGAGAAGTGGGAACGCGCCCCCGAGCCCAACGTCTCGGGGCTGCCGTACCACGACGCGCTGAGCGCGGTGTCGCCCGCCAACCCGGTGTTCCTCACGCACGCCAGCGGCCACGCGACGATGGTCAACGGGCTCGCCCTCGAGATGGCGGGCATCGACCGGACGACCCCCGACCCGCCGGGCGGCGAGATCGTCCGCGACCCCGCCGGGCGGGCGATCGGCGTGCTGCGCGAGACCGCCGACGAGCTCGTCGGGCGGCTGATCGAGAGCGGGTGGGACGAGGCGACGGTGCGGCGGATGGTGGAGCTCGCCGCCGAGGAGAGCCTGGCGAACGGCATCACCTCGTTCCAGGACGCAGGCTCCAGCTTCCGCCAGGTGGAGCTGTTCCGTCAGATGGCCGAGGCGGGCGAGCTGCCGATCCGGCTGTGGGTGATGCTGGGCGAGGACAACCAGGCCCTCGCCGAGGGCCTGCCGGGCTACCGGGTCCACCGCGCCGGCGACGCCTACCTCACGGTGGGCGGCATCAAGCGCTACGCGGACGGCGCCCTCGGCGCGCACGGCGCGTGGCTGCTCGAGCCCTACGCCGACCTGCCGGGCAGCGCCGGCCTCAATATCCACTCCGTGGACGTGCTGCGGGAGAGCGCGCGCCTCGCGGCCGAGCACGGGCTGCAGCTGTGCACGCACGCCATCGGCGACCGCGCTAACCGGGTGGTCCTCGACGTCTACGAGGAGACCATCGAGGCGCGGCCGGACGGCGGCGAGCTGCGCTGGCGGGTCGAGCACGCCCAGCACCTCCACCCGGACGACATCCCGCGCTTTTCAGAGCTGGGCGTCATTGCCGCCATGCAGCCGGTCCACTGCACGTCGGACGGGCCGTGGGTGCCGCTGCGCCTCGGCGAGGAGCGCGCGGCGAGCGGCGCCTACGTGTGGCGCAGCCTGCTCGACTCCGGGGCGTTGATCGCCGG
>DATIVB010000531.1:0-7054 GCA_035466375.1 Chondromyces sp. | reverse complement strand
CTCCGGGTGCACCCGGTCGGCCTCGCGGTCGATCAGGTCATTGACCAGGTACGTGGCCGACGAGGCGGCACAGAAGGCGACGACCGCCAGCGCGCTGCGGATCCACGCCTCGGGGTCGCCCACCAACCCCGAGAAGACGATCGGCGCGAGCACGAAGCCGTTCTTGAGCCACTGCTCGGGGCGCAGGCTGCGGAGGAGGGGGTTCATTGAGCCATTCTATCCGTTCATCGTTAAAACGTTGAACGTTTGAACGTTAGAACGTTGAAGTCAGGCGGGAAGACGCGGGATGGCTGCATCTCGAATTCGGAATTCGGAATTCGGAATTCGGAATGCCCGCCCGCCCGGCAGAGAGGAGAGACCGTCCCTACGACTGACAGTGGGAGGGGCGAGAGGCAGAACCGCCGTGCCCCGGGCACGGCTTCCGGTGCGAAGCGCGGCGGCGACGAACGCTCGCGTACGGAGCCCGCCCGCTTCTCACCGGCGGCGGTCGATCCGATCGCCTGCCGTTCTGCCGCCACGAGGCGGAAGGGCGCCCCCTCCCTGCACCCGCGCCTTTGCGTCTTTGCGTTCGAAAGGGCGGGTGGGCGGCCTTTGTGAGTGCCTTGGTGTCTTGGTGTCTTGGTGGTTGCGACGTGGGTGGGTGGTTGGGCTCCGTGCCCCCTCTGTGCCCTCCGTGGCTCTGTGGTTCACCGGAACCCCTCGAACCGATCGGTGTGAACGACCCGGAGGTGACCATGCCGCGGTCGCGTCACCTGCCCGCTGCCCCGGTCGGTGTCGCTGCCCTCTGAAGCTGCCACTGCCACCGTCTCTGCCACTGCCATTGCCACCGCCACTGACCATGATCACCGTCGCGCCCCATTCGCGTGGCGATGTAGGACAATCGGATGCAACTGGAGGCACCATGCACCGGACCACATCCCTGATCGCCGCCGCACTCTGCCTGCCGCTCACGGGGTGCTTCGAGGAGCCCGTCCGCGAGCACCTCCACCTGACCGTCCGCGGCGCGGGCCCGGTGATCGTGACGGTGGTGCAGGAGGTGTCGGATCCCGATCTGGCACAGAACAACCAGGCGCTCGCCGACCGCATGGATGAGGCCCGGAGCACCATCGAAGGCCAGATGGACCCGTGGAGCCGCCGCTTCGCGCAGCTTGCGCCGCTGGCCGAGCACCAGAGCATGGAGCGCGTCGAAGGCGCGCTGCGGCGATCGATCCACAGCGCAGTGCTGGCGTCTTTCGACGACGCGGTCCGGATCCTGGAGGCCGACGGCCTCACCGGGACCCTCGCGGAAGCGGCAGGCGTCGCCGAGCTCGAGCTCTTCCCCACCGGCGGCTCGCGAGCCACCTGGGCGCAGCGCCAGGAGGTCGAGCGCCGCCTGGTCGGTTGGTCGGAGGCGCTGGCGGAGTACTTCGAGGCCGCGATCGAGCTCTATGCGTACTTCCAAGCCCGTCCTGACCGCGCCACACCGTGCCTTGCGCACATCTTCGAGAAGCACGATACCGCCGCGGCATCGGGCCCGCTCGGTGCGGACGAGGAGGCGCTCGTGCGGCGGGTCAAGGAGGCCATGGACCTGGTGGTCGAGGCGCTGCTGGTGGACAGCGGCGAGGCGTACTCCCTCAACGAGCTCGCGCGGCTGGTCTACGACCCCTTCCCCGCCAGGCTCACCATCTCGGTCAAGGGCCGGGTCCTGGGCTCCGAGGGCCTGATCGCCGGGCCCGGACACTTTGAACGGCCGCCCGCGGACGCGTGGACGGCGCTCGCTGCGCTCGAAGGCCGCTGGATCGCCCCAGACCTGGTGACCGCGCTCGCCTCGCCGGCGCCGGAGGACGAGCAGCCGGAGCCCGATCCGGTCGTCTTCGCGGCGATGCCGCGCTATTTCGGGAGCGCTCCCTCCGCGGCCGAGGTTGCGTCCGCCCTGCTCTCGGAGCTGGTACCGGTGCCCGTGTCGGCGCTGCGGTGGGCGCCGCCGCCGGCCCCCGCCGGCGACCCGGACGGAGGCGCCGAGGCCTGGCTGGCGCGCATGGCCGAGGCGGAGGCCTCGGTCCCCGACTGAGCGCCGAGGGCGCGGATCTGGTGGGCGATGAAGGCGCCGATCCACAGCAGCGAAGCCGCCACGTGGATCCAGATCCAGCGCGCGCGCCAGCCCGGGTCGACCGCCACCTGCAGCAGGTAGCCCGAGGCCGCCATCGGCAGGAACAGCGCCGTGAGGGCGACGCCCGGCACCCGATTGCGGCGGCCGTTGCGGAGCTTGGCCGCGACGTGGCCGCTCCAGATCAGCCCCACCGCGAACACCAGCAGCGGGGCCGCCAGCACGTGCAGGTGCTGCAGGAAGGGCTGCCAGGGGTGGTTGACCACCGCCCACTCATCGGCCGGCTCCACCAGGTAGCGCATCCAGGCATAGACGAGGCCCGTCCCCGCCACCGCGAGATTG
The DNA here is from genome assembly GCA_035466375.1 of Chondromyces sp. Taxonomy (GTDB): domain Bacteria; phylum Acidobacteriota; class Thermoanaerobaculia; order Thermoanaerobaculales; family Sulfomarinibacteraceae; genus Sulfomarinibacter. Next base: position 4,626 of record DATIVB010000531.1, on the reverse strand, counting down.
GCGACGTGCAACACGATGAGCTGGCCGCGCGTCACGGAGGGTTCCCCGCGGCGCTCGCGCGGTGGACAGCCAGCACCCGGCGCACGGCCTCGGTGGTGGCGCGTGCGGTGAGGGTGGCGCCGGTGACCGGACGGATGCCGCGCTTGAGGGCGAGCTCGTCGTCCAGCGCCCCGCCTTCGTACTGGCGGTACCAGCCCTCGCGCGGCATGTACTCGACCGGCTCGCGGAAGACCACCACCTCGACGCGGGCCACCCTGCCGTCGGCGCCGACCGCGACCATCAGCGTCTCCGGCAGGGTCCGTACGCGGTGGGTGTCGAGGTAGGCATAGCCGAGGAGTGCGCCGCCGGCGTCGGTGGCCACGAATCTCGTGACCAGCGCGCTCGAGACCTCGACCCCGCCGGCCTCCTGCGCCGCCCGCAGCTGCTCGTCGGTGAGGAACAGGGTTTCGCGCCGGGTGGTCGCCCCCGGAAAGGCGAGCGCGAGCGCCTCCTCCACCGACAGCAGCACCGTCGCCCCGGCCGCGGCGGCTGCCGCCACCGTCAGGGCGGCGAGAATTGCAACGAACGGGGCTCTCGGCACCGCCATCTCAGAAGATGTAGCCGAGCGCCAGGTTGAACTGGTCGACGCCGGTGCCGGCCTCGTTGTCGATATTCTGATACTCGGCCTTGAAGATCAGCTGCTCCAGAGGCTGGTAGGCCAACCCCAGGCTGAGGATGGTCTGGTCATTGGCCGGGTTGGCCGACCAGCCCTCAGGGACCTCCTGCTGGGTGTTCAGGCGCTCCCACCGCAGGTAGGGCCTCAGGGCGCTGCGCCCCCTGCCGGCGAGCACGTCGTAGCCGGCCTGCAGGTAGCCGCCCTCGAGCGTCTCGCCTACCGACTGGACCCCCGAGTACCCGAGGGCCTGATTGAGGCGGTCCGCATCGTCGAGCGTCGCCCGGGCGTAGAGGCCCCGCAGCTCGAGCCCGCGATAGCGGTACTCGGCGTGGAGATCGAAGATCTTTGTGCCGACCTCGATGGCCTCGCCCCCGGCATCCACCAGCTCCTGCCCCGAGTCGCCCACATAGCCCGCGACGCCCGCGGTCAGCCCGGGCACCCCCGTGAAGTCGAGGCGGCCCGTCCACGCGAAGTCCTCGGCCTTGGCCCGCGCACCTTTCTGGCGGCCGCCGCGCAGGCCCGCGGCGCTGAAACCCGAGGCGTCGAGCCCGTTGACCACGTAGGTCCGGTAATCGAACGCGCCGAGCGAGCCCCAGGCGCCGATCCCGTTCTCGCGCCAGGTGCTGGGGATGATCAGCTGCTCGGTGCGCGGCCGCGTCGCGCCCAGGAACACCGTCGGCTCGTGGAGCTCGTTGAGCCAGCCCATGGGCAGCAGCACCAGCCCCGCCCGCAGATTGAGCTCGTCGCGGTAGAGATAGTCCAGGTAGGCGAACTCGAGCGACACCGAACCGCCCTCAGAGGTCGAGGCGTGCTCGATCTCGATTTCGGTGTTGAGCACCCAGCTGTCGGAGAACTTGTAGCCGAAGTAGAGCACCGCGCGCAGGAAGTCGAACTGATCGACGCGGTCGCTCGCTCCGCCGTCGTCGCGTTCGTCGTCGTACAGCTGCAGCAGGGCCTCACCGTAGCCGCCGATCGACACGCCGTGGTCCGCACGGTAGACCTTGGCGGCGGCCGGGCCGAGCCCGTACGCTCTCCCGTCGCCCGCCTGGGGCGGCGCCGGGGCGGCCTCGCCGAGCTTGAGGTCCTCCACCTCCTCGGCGAGCAGGCCGAGCCGGCGCTCGACCTCGGCCAGCCGTTCCTCGGCGACTCCCAGGTTCCGCAGCTCCGCCACCGCCGCCCGGAGCTCGGCGACCTCGCGCTCGAGCGCGCGCAGGCGCTCGTCGTCGGGTTCCGCCGCCGCGCCGGGGCGGGCCGCCGCGAGGCACAGACCAATCATGAGGATCAGACCGAATCGCAAGAATGAGAGTCGCAGCATCTTCCATCTCCCTCACGCACCCGCGGTCGCGGGCGCGTTCAACGTCGTTCGTTCACTGGGAATTCACCCGTGCGGCCGCGGGTGATGGTCCCGACCGCGGCCCGGCGCCGGCCGCGCGGTACCGCAGCCCCGGCGTCGCCCTGAGCTCGAGGGCCTCGCCGTCGGCGACCGCGAACACTGCCGCCACGTCCGGGTGGGCGCTCGCCCACCGCAGTCCGCGCTCGGGCCCCATGACATAGAGAGCCGTCGCCAGGCAATCCGCCGCCACCGGGTCCTGCGATACCACTGTCACGCTCCCCCAGTCGGCGACGGGTCGCCCCGTCGAAGGGTCGAGAAGGTGTCCGAAGGGCACGCCTCCGATCGTCACCGAACGCTCCGAGTTGCCCGAGGTCGCGGCCGAGCCGGATCGCAGCTCGAGCCATGCCACGACCTCGTACCGGCGGCGGGGGTGCGCGATCCCGATGGTCCGCACCCCACAGTCGCCCGCCACCGCCAGCTGTCCTCCGAGTTCGAGCTCCACGCACTGCGCCCCGGCCGCAACGGCCGCACCTGCGGCGGCGTCGAGAGCGATCCCCTTGCCGAACCCGCCCTCCTCGACCCCGAACCCGTCGATCGCGCGTCGCGCCCTTCCGTCGGCGATCTCCAGGTGGCGCAGGCCCGCCGCCTGGAGTGCCGCCGCCAGCTCGCCGGCTTTCGGAACCCTCCCTCCGGCCCGCAGGTCCCAGGCCGCCACCAGGCTGGCGACGCCCGGGTCGAATGCGCCCCCGGTCTCCCGCCACCACCGCGCCGCCTGGCCGAGGTCCCGCTCGAGCGCGGGTGACAGCGCCACCCACAGGCCCGGGGCACTGCCGTTGAAGCGCGCGAGCTCGGACTCCTGCCGCCAGGTCGAGAGGCGGGCCTCGGCCGCCTCGACCGCGCGCACGGCGGCCTCGGACGCCGCCAGAGCGGACCGCCGGTCGGCGGCCTCGACGCGCACCTGCAGCCGGGTGCCCATCGCCGCGAGCTCACGGTCGAGAGTCGAAGCTGGTGCGCCCGGCGCCGGCCCCGCCGCCCCGAGCACGGCGAGCGCCAGCGCCAACGCCGGCCGCTCGGTGCGGCGGCCCGGCCCCCCCCTGCTAACGCCCGCGAGCGAAGCGGCGGCGGCGCCCTCGAAGGCCCGGAGCGATACCGCGGGACGGTGCCCAGAAATCTTCATAAGTCCAATTATGTTAGACATTTATGTTGAGCTTGTCAAACGGGATACCGATCCCGCCGCGACGGTCTCTTCTCAGAAAACACGCATTCAAATAGATTGGGAATCGTTCCTATTCAAACTCAATCTCCGGCTTTCGGCAGGAGCTGTTCGCCCGGGGCGCGGGCCGCGCGCCGCCGGCCGGGTCGGGTCCCGAAGTGGCACGGCCGCTGCCAGCGGGTTAGGATTGACCGAGCGCTGACGGTGGCAACCGCAACGGTGCGGACACCGGGATGGAGGCGATCTCGTGGCCCAAGACAGGCGTCCTCCTGCATTCGACGAGCTTCCGGGTTTTGCCGACAGCTTCCCGAGGCCCAGCCTGGCCGACTGGGAGTCCGCCGCGAGTCACTCGCTCGGGCTGCGCTCCCTGCAGTCCCTGACCGTCGAAACGCACGACGGGCTCACGCTCAAACCGATCTACACGGCCGCCGACACGCCGGCCGCCGCGCTCCCCTCCGCAGGCCGCGCCCACACCACCTGGGAGGCCTGCTGCCCGGTCGATCTGCGGGAGCCGGAGGCGGCCATCGCCTCGACGATGACGGCCGTCAGGCAGGGCGCAGGCTCCTTCTGGCTCACCGTCGACCGCAGGAGCAGCTCGTGGGTCCGTTTGACAGCGGCCGCCATCGCCGAGTGTCTGGAGGCGACGGGCGGCGCTCCCATCTATCTCGACGCGCGCGCCGTCTGCCCTCCTTTGGCGGCAGTCCTGGTGGCCGCCGTACGGCGCCGCGGCGCGCCGGTCGCCGAGCTCCGGGGAGGCTTCGACTTCGACCCGCTCGGCACCCTGGCCGCCAACGGCAGCCTGCCGTGGAAGCTCGAGTCGTCCCTCCGCCTGATGAGCGATCTCGTGCGCTGGACCGACGACCACACCGCCGCGATGCGCGCGGTCGCCGTGTCGACGCTGCCCTACGTCAAGGGCGGCGCCGGCGCCGTGCAGGAGATCGCCATCGCCCTCGCGACGGCGGTCGAGTACCTGCGGCGCGCGGAACGGCGCGGGGTGCCGCCCAGCGTGCTGTGGCGCCGGCTGCGGCTGATCATGCCGGTCGGCCGCGATCTCTTCACCGAGATCTGCAAGCTGCGGGCGATCCGCATGCTGTGGTCCCGCGCGGCCGAGGCGTGCGGCCTGGTCGAGAGCGAGCGCGCGGTCCCGCTGCACGCGGTGAGCTCGCCCACCTGCCTCACGACCCGAGACCCCTGGACCAACCTCCTGCGCAGCACGACGCACTGCTACGCCGCCGTCATCGGCGGCGCGGACGTTGTCACGGTCCTGCCCTTCGACTCGGCCCTGGGCCGTGCGGACGAGCTCGCGCGGAGGCTCGCCCTCAACACCCACAACATCCTGCGCGAGGAGTGCCACCTCGACCGGGTGGACGATCCCGCCCACGGCAGCTACCTCTTCGAGCGCCTGACCCACGATCTCGCGGCCGC
>DATIVB010000530.1:0-6601 GCA_035466375.1 Chondromyces sp. | reverse complement strand
TACACTCCCGTGGATGCAGGATCCGGAGCTCGCCCCCACGCCGTCCAACAACTTCTCGTTTTCGCGGGTGAAGTGCTTCCACCAGTGCCCTTTGCGTTATCGCTGGCGGTACCTCGAAGGACGCCGGGACGCCTTCCGGTCCATCGAGTCCTTTCTCGGCACCACGGTCCATGACGTTCTGGAATGGCTCTACAGCCAGAGGGACGAGGGCGCCAACCCGGACGAAAGCGCAATGCTCGAGACCTTCGCGCGGCTGTGGGCCGAGGGCCGGGATGGGAGCATTGCGATCATCCGCGTCGGCGAGGAGGACGAAACCTACCTCCGCCTCGGACGGGAGATGCTGAGCCGCTTCCTGCACGACACCTTCGCTCGCGACCGCTCGACGACCATCGCGCTCGAGCAGCGGCTGTCGGTGCGGCTGTCGCCGCTGGTCCTCTTCACCGGCTTCGCCGACCGGGTCGGCCGCACCGAAGCCGGGCGGCTCTTCGTCGTCGACTACAAGACCTCGCGGTCGCAGGGCAACGAGGAGGAGTTCTCGGAAGGCCTGCAGGCGCCGCTCTACGCCGCCTGCGTTCTCGATCACCACGACGAACGGGAGGCGCTGGCCGGCTACCACTACCTGCGGCACGGCTCGACCCGATGGCAGCTCATCGAGAAAGCGAGGGCCGACGAACTGCTGCAGCGCTTTCTCGAGCTCGTCCACGAGGTCGAGGCCGCGGCCGAGTTCCCGGCCCGACCTGGCGTCCTCTGCGCATGGTGCGGGTTCAACGCCCACTGCCCCTCGGCCGACGTCTCCGAGTCGCTGAGCGGCGGCCTGCGGTTGGCCGAGGCGATGGGCCGCCGGCTGCTGTGAGGTAGCCGCACCGCAGCGGACTCCGGATCCTCGACCGCGTTAAGATCGTTCCGCAGCCCTCTCGAACCGACGTGCCGCACAGGAGGTGTCCGATGCGCATTATCAAGAAGCGCCACCCGCCGGGTACCGCACCGGGGACGCTGCCGACCCCGGCCGCCACCGTCGAGCCGGCCCGCGCCCGAGTCATCAGCTACGACGCCTCCGAGATCACCGACACCAACCTGCTCGACGAGGAGGGCCTCGATCTGGTCCCCGCCGGCCGCACGGCGTGGCTCGACATCGAGGGCCACGACGTCGGGCTCATCGCGGCCCTCGGCCGGCGCCTCGAGGTTCACCCGTTGGCTCTCGAGGACGTCCTGCACGTCGGTCAGCGGCCGAAGGTGGAGGACTACGAGGACTCCCTCTTTCTGGTCATCGATCACTTCAGCTCATCCGACGGAGGCGACCTCATGGTCGAGCAGGTCAGCCTCGTGGTGCAGGAGAACCTCGTGGTCTCGGTCCGCGAACGGGAGAGCGGCCTCTTCGCTCCCGTCCTCCAACGGTTGGAGGGCGGCAAAGGCCGCATTCGGGAGGGCGGCGCCGGCTACCTCGCCTACGCTCTCATCGACACCGTCGTCGACAACGTGTTCCCGGTGCTCGAGCGGATCGGGAACAGGCTGGAGACTCTCGAGGCCTCGATCCTCGACGATCCCACCGACGACGACCTCAACTCGCTGCACGAGGTGAAGCGGGAGCTCCTTCTCCTGCGCAAGTCCATGTGGCCGGCGCGCGATATGCTGCGCAACCGCCTGCTGGTCGAGTCGCCGCTCTTCAGCCGCGAGACCCAGCTCTTCATCCGCGACGCCGCCGACCATGCCACCAATGCCGTCGAGATCATCGAGACCTACCGCGAGATGGTGTCGAGCCTCAACGACCTCTACCTGACGAACATCTCCATCCGCGCCAACGAGATCATGAAGGTGCTGACGATCATCGCCACGATCTTCATCCCGCTGTCCTTCATCGCCGGCCTCTACGGCATGAACTTCAACCCCGGGGCGAGCCCGTGGAACATGCCCGAGCTGAACTGGTACTGGGGCTATCCCGCCGCGCTGGTGCTGATGGGCCTGGTGGCGGGCGGGCTGCTGCTCTTCATCTGGCGCCGGAAGTGGCTGTGAACACCGGGGGTCGGGCCACCGGGGTCAGAAATCCTCGACCTCTCGCCGCCCGTGCTCCGATTCCCGGCTGCGGCGGCGCTTGCGGCCGCGTCCGCTGCGCTCCCTGCGCCACTCATCGTACTCGTCCCGTTCCTCGGGGTCGACGCGGCGGCGCCGCATCACGGGTTCGAGCTCGATGAGGTCTTCGGTCTCGTCCTCCGGTGGGTGACGCTGGGGCTTTTCGTCGGTGCTCATCCTGACCTCGCCGTTGCGATGGCAGTGAATCCTCCGCATAATTTACCAGAACACCCCCGTTTCCCGTACTCCATGGTCTCTCTTCCGGTGTCACGCCGGCACTGGAGGGTCTCCCATTGGCGCTCACTGAGCCGTGTCGGCGAGCGATCGGCATGCGGCCAGGCTCCGCTGGTGCTCTTTGTCCGTCCCGAGCCCGAGCCCGTTACCGTTGCCGTTTCCGACACTCTGTAGCTTCGCGTCGTCGCCATGCTGACATCGTTGGCGCGGTCGATCGCTGAGAGGAACTTGAATGTTCGGTAACGATAACGGGCTCGGGCTCGGGCTTGAACCGCCAGCTCTCAGGGTATGTTCGCGCCAAAGGGGGTCTCCGCCGGCCGCAAGGTACGATAGAGTCTCGATATGGAGATGATCCTCACGACTCTCGTAGCTGCGGTGGCCCTCGGCATCGCCGGCCAGGTCATCGCCGAACGCTTCCAGCTGCCGGCAATCCTGCCGCTGCTGGTGCTGGGGATCTTCTGCGGGCCGTTCGGCCTCGGCTTCGTGCATCCGGAGGCCCTCGGTGACACGCTCGAGGCGCTGATCCACCTGGGGGTCGCCATCATCCTCTTCGAGGGCGGGCTCTCCCTCGACCCTCAACGCCTGGCCAAGGTGGGCGTTGCGGTGCGGAACCTGCTGACGGTCGGCGTCGCCGTCACCGGCGTCGGTTCGGCGGCCGCCGCTCACGTCGTGGTCGGCATGCCGTGGCCGACAGCCGCGCTCTTCGGAGCCATCGTCACCGTCACCGGGCCGACGGTGGTCGTGCCGCTGCTGCGCCACCTCATCGCGCCGCGCGAGGTCAAGACGATCCTGACCTCGGAGGGCCTGATCGTCGACCCCATCGGCGCCATCCTCGCCTACCTGGTCCTGCAGTGGATCGAACGCGCCGGCATCCCACTCGGCGCCCTCGCCGGCGAGCTCCTGACGCTCACAGCCACCGGCATCGTGATCGGCTTCGCCTCTGGATTCCTGGCCCGCCTGGTCCTGCGCAGCCGTCTGGTCGGCGGCGAGCTCCGCAACCTGAGCGTTCTCGCCCTGCTCATGGTGTGCTACCTGGTGGCGGATCACCAGGCGGCCCAGTCCGGCATCCTCGCCGCGGTCGTCATGGGCTTCACGATCTCGGCGGCCGAGCTCCCCGACCTCGTCTCGGTGCGCGCGTTCAAGGGCCAGCTCACGACCCTCACCATCTCCATGCTTTTCATCCTGCTCGCGGCCCAGCTCGATCTCGTCGCGGTCGTCGCTCTCGGCTGGGGTGGCGTGCTCGTGGTCGCCATTCTGACCCTGGCGGTGCGGCCCCTCGCTGTGGCCTTGTCGATCCTCCCGTCGCAGCTCGAATGGCGCGGACGAACCGTCATCGCACTGACCGCGCCGCGCGGCATCGTAGCCGCGGCGGTGGCTTCTCTCGCGGCGCGTGAGATGAGCAACGCCGGCATCGCGGGCGCGGGGGCGATGGAGGGATTGGTCTATCTGACCATCCTGGTCACCGGCGCCTGGTCGACGCTGGGCGCCGTCGTCCTGCCGCGGCTGCTCGGCTTCACCAGTGACCCCGCGCGCCGCCGCGCGGTGTTGGTCGGAGCCAACGCCCTCACCGAGGCCATCGCCCGCCTGCTGTCGGCGGCCGGACGGACGACGCTTACCGTGGACTCGGTGCCCTGGCGCCTCGACCGTTTCCGCAGCGCCGGCCTGTCGAGCGTGGTCGGCGACGCCCGCGATGCTTCGACCTACGAGGAGGCCGGCGTCGAGCGCGACTCGCTGGTCCTCGCCGCGACCACCAACGACGAGCTCAACCTGCTGGTCGCCGAGCTCGTCCACGCCGAGTTCGGGGTCGAGCACCCGGTGGTGGCGATCCAGCGGCCGCCCGAGGAGCTCGGGCGGAGGTCGCGGGGGTGGATCGACGTGTTCGGCGGCGGCGCGGTCGACGTTCCGGCATGGGTGCGCAGGATCGAGAACGAAGAGGTCTTCGAGCTCACCGTCGACCCCCGGTCGGACGAGTTCGTGTCTACTCTCCACGCGATCGAACGCGAGGAGCCCGACAGCGTGCTCCGGCTGATCGGATTTCAGCGCGACCAGCCGCGGATCGCGATCAACGACGAGCGGCTGCAGCAGCTCGACCGCCTGACGTTGCTCGTCGGCCCGGGCCGGCCGCTGGAGATGCTGGAGCCCCACCGCCTACGCGACGAGGAAGAGCCCGGCGTCGTCGAGGAAGTCGCTGCCAACAGCACCGAATCGCCTCCGCAGTCGGAGGGACGTCCGCGGGCGGACGACCCGAAGCCGGTGCCCACCGAGCCGATCTGAGGTCCCCAGCGCGCCAACCCCGAGACCGCCTCGATCGCGTACAGAGAACGAGCGCCCCGCGGGTGCCGGCCTCCCGGTTCGGGTATATGATGGCCCCGCATCAACTCAAGGAGGTCACCATGGCATTCGAACTGCCGCCCCTGCCCTACGCCGAGGATGCGCTCGAACCCCACATCTCAGCCGAGACCATCGCCTACCACTACGGCAAACACCACCGTGCGTACGTCGACAATCTCAACAAGCTGACGGCCGGGACCGCATGGGAGGAGCAGTCCCTCGAGGACGTCATCGGCGACGCTTCCGGCGCCATCTTCAACAACGCGGCCCCGGTCTGGAACCACACCTTCTATTGGTCGTGCCTGGGCCCCGGCGGCGGCGGCGAGCCCACCGGTGTCCTGGCGGAAAAGATCTTCGGCGCGTTCGGGGATTTCGAGGCCTTCCGCGAGCGGTTCACCGCGGCCGCTTCCGGCCATTTCGGCTCCGGGTGGGCGTGGCTCGTGCAGTGGCCGGACGAAACGCTCGAGGTCCTCACCACCGGCAACGCGGGCAACCCGCTGACCGACGGGGCGACGCCGCTGCTCACCTGCGACGTCTGGGAGCACGCCTACTACATCGACTACCGCAACGCGCGGGCAAAGTACCTCGACCACTTCTGGGAGCTCGTCGACTGGGACGCCGTCGCCCGCAACCTGTGAGCCCGGATCAGCGGACTGCGGCGTCTCCCGCCTCGCGGTAGGCCCGGTAGCCCTCGTCCATGATCTCGCCGGCGAGCTGAAAGTCGAACCAGCCGAATCGTCCGACCTCGGGCTCGATCGTTCGTGCCGGTTGGCTGCGCAGACGGGAGAGGTTGTACTGCATGATGTGGAATGCCCGCATCACCACCTCGAGCCGCCCCGGCAGATCGGATCGCTGGTCGCGGAGGCGGCGCCGGTAACGCGCCGCGAGATCCTCGATCCGGTCGAGGAGGACCGTCGGAGCTGCCGCCTCCAGGAGGCGGCCCGTCGCCATCTTCGGCGCCTCCCCGGGCTTCGGCGGCCGCAGCACGTTGACCGCGAGCAGCGGGGCGTCAGCCATCCCGGCGGCGGTCGAGGCGGGCACCGGCGTGACCATGGCGCCGTCGACCAGGGTGCGTCCGCCAACCGTCACCGGCGGCAGGATCCCCGGGATCGCCGCCGACGCGCACACCGCCACCTCGAGGCTCCCTTCGCGCAGAACCACCTCGTCCCCGGTCGCGAGGTCGCAGCAGACGGCGGCGAACGGTGTCTCGAGACCCTCGATGGTCGCCGGGCCGATGGTCTCGCGCACCACGTCGCGGAAGGCGTCGCCCCCGGTCGAGCGCACCATGATCCAACCGAGGCGCGTCCAGTCGACGGCGGCGAAGAAGGCCGTCATCTCGGCGGCCCGCATACCGCGCGCATACAGCGCGCCGATGATGGAGCCCATCGACGTGCCCGCGATCGCGTCCACCCCGATGCCGTCCTCCTCGAGCCCGCGCAGCACCCCGACGTGCGCCAGTCCCTTGGCCGCGCCGCCGCCCAAAGCCAGTGTCACCCTCCGCGTCGCCATGGTGCAGAGTGTAGCGCTGCTCCGTCGTTCGAACGTTGAAACGTTGGAACGTTCGAACGTTGAAACGATTGAACGTTCAGCTCATCCGGAAACTCATGAGATGGGGGCATCGGATACATCCCGTGCCCGTTTCCGTCTCCGTCTCCGTGCCCGGATTCAGGAGCAGTGACAGCTGCAGATGACAGTGACAGTCTCAGTGTCAGTTTCAGTGTCAGTTTCAGTTTCAGTGTCAGAGGGCCGCGTCCGTGGCAGCGACCGGGGCAGCGAGCAGGCGGCGCGACCGCGGCATGGCCACCTCCGGGTCGTTCACGTTCGGGGATAGCCGGTGGGGCAGCCGGAGTCAAGGGCTGTGCTCACGCGCCCACCTGGACACTGCCACTGTCCACTGCCGCTGCCACAGGCTCCGGTCACTGCAGCTGCCACTGCCACTGCCCCGGAAACTGTTGACCCCGTGAACCTG
>DATIVB010000529.1:0-3935 GCA_035466375.1 Chondromyces sp. | reverse complement strand
GCGGGCTTCGACTGGGAGGTCCTGCAGCCGCAGATCGTCGGCGTCAAGCTCAGCGGTTCGCTCAAGGGCTGGGCCTCCCCCAAGGACGTGATCCTCAAGCTGCTCGGCATCCTCACCGTCAAGGGCGGCACCAACCGGATCATCGAGTACTTCGGCCCCGGCACGGCCTCGATCTCCGCCACCGGCACGGCCACCATCACCAACATGGGCGCCGAGCTCGGCGCGACGACCTCGATCTTCCCCTACGACCGGCGCGCCAAGACCTACCTCGACGCGACCCAGCGGGCGCGCATCGCCACCCTCGCCGAGGCCAACAAGGACCTCCTGACGGCGGACCCCGAGGTCGAGGCCGACCCGGAACGCTTCTTCGACCTGGTGATCGAGATCGACCTCGACGCCCTCGAGCCGCACGTCGTCGGCCCCTTCACTCCGGACCTCGCGCGCCCGGTGTCGCGTCTCGCTGCCGACGTCGCCGAGCACGGCTACCCGGACAATCTCACCGCCGGGCTCATCGGCTCCTGCACCAACTCGTCCTACGAGGACCTCAGCCGCGCCGCCGACGTCGCCGAGCAGGCGCTGGCCAAGGGCGCGAAGACCAAGTCCACCCTGTGGGTGACCCCCGGCTCGGAGCAGGTCGAAGCCACCATCGCCCGCGACGGCCAGCTGGCCTCCCTCGAGCGCCTCGGCGGCACCGTGCTCGCCAACGCCTGCGGGCCGTGCATCGGCCAGTGGCAGCGCGCCGACATCGCCGAGGGCGAGGTCAACTCGATCATCAGCTCCTTCAACCGCAACTTCGCCAAGCGCAACGACGGCAACCCTCAGACCAGCTCGTTCATCGCGAGCCCCGAGATCGTGCTCGCCTACGCCCTCGCCGGCAAGCTGAGCCTCAACCCGCTCGCCGACGAGCTCCAGGCGGAGGACGGCTCGACCTACCGGCTCGAGCCGCCGGCGCCGGCGCCCGAGGTGCCGAAGGACGGCTTCGTCTTCAAGGCCGAGGGCTACCTCGCGCCGCCCGAGGACCGCGCCGCCGTCAAGGTGAAGGTCAAGGACGGCTCCGAGCGCCTGCAGCTCCTCGAGCCCTTCCCCGCCTGGGACGGCAAGGACTACGAGCGGATGCCGGTGCTGCTCAAGGCGAAGGGCAAGTGCACCACCGACCACATCTCGCAGGCGGGGCCCTGGCTGCGCTTCCGCGGCCACCTCGACAACATCTCGGACAACCTCTTCCTCGGCGCCGTCAACGCCTTCGCGCCCGAGCCCGGCCACGGCATCGACGTCGCCACCGGTGAGATCAAGCCGCTGCCGAAGCTGGCGCGCGACTACAAGGAGCGCGGCACCCGCTGGGTGGCGGTCGCCGACGAGAACTACGGCGAAGGCTCGTCGCGCGAGCACGCGGCCATGGAGCCGCGCCACATGGCGGGGACCGCGGTCATCGCCCGCTCCTTCGCCCGCATCGCCGAGACCAACCTCAAGAAGCAGGGCATGCTGCCGCTGCGCTTCGCCGACCCGGCCGATTACGACAAGGTCCGGGCCGACGACCGGGTGTCGCTGACCGGGCTCGCCGGGATCGCGCCGGGCAAGCCGATCGAGGCGATCGTCCACCACGCCGACGGCTCGGAGGACCGGATCGAGCTCGAGCACTCGCTCAACGCCGAGCAGGTGCAGTGGTTCAAGGCGGGCTCGGCGCTCAACGTTCTGCGCGGCAAGAGCGCCTGAAGACCGACCCGATCGTGATCCAGGCCCGGCCCGCGCCGGGCTTTTTCTCATGTGGCCCGCCGGGTCGACCCGCCGTCGTTGACTCACACCGCGGGTTCTGCGACCATCGATCGATGAGCGATCATCGAGCCGGCCGGCCAGAATCTCCGGTTGCCGACCGCAGCTTCCTGAGCATCTTCCTTCCCTACGAGCTGCGGCTGGCGCAGCGCCAGGCGATGGTTTCGAGCTCGCGATCCGCCGACGGGCTGCCCGAGTCCTGCCTCGGGATCTACTACGTGCGCCTCGAGCCCATGAGCGGCACCTGGTTTCCGGCCCCGGCCGAGGGCGGCGCCCAGATCGGCGACCACGTCCAGGCGCTGCTCCGCGAGGTGATCCGCGACTCCGACATCCCGGTCCGCCTCAGCGACCAGGAGCACCTGGCGGTGCTGCGCGGCCTCGACCCGCAGCACACCTACGTCGTCAGCCAGCGCTTCCTGGCCTCGGCCACCGACTCCGACCTGCTCGAGGCGGCCGATTTGAGGACGCGCGTCGGCTACCTCGTCTACCCGCTGTCGGGTCAGCCCAACTTCCCGACCCACCAGTGGGAGACGGTGGTCGAGCTCGCGCGCAAGATGAGCGACCGCGGCGACGCGGTCGGCCGCGGCTGCGGCCACGGGCTGCTGCGCGGCCCCGACCTCACCGAGACCAACATCCCCGAGAGCGACCTCATCCCGCTCGCGCTCCGCGACCCCGAGGCCCTGGTCAAGGTGGGGCTGCTGCAGATCCAGCGCATCCACCTCATGCCGTTCGTTTAACGGCGGCCGGATGAGCTTCGATCTCGGTCGCTGGCTGGCGGAGTTTCCGGTTCGGGAGCACATGCTCTACCTCGACCACGCGGCGGTCTGTCCGCTGCCCCGGTCGGTCGCAGAGGCCATGCGGCAGAGGATCACCGATCAGGAGCAGACCGGGCACGAGAAGCACCGTGAGTGGCGCAACAACTACCTCTCCTGCCGCCATCTCGGCAGCCAGTTGGTGGGCTGCCAGGCGGACGACATCTCGATCGTCCGCAGCACCTCCGAGGGACTGTCGTTGATCGCCGAAGGCCTCGACTGGCAGGCCGGCGACGAGGTCCTCGTCGGCAGCGAGGAGTTCGCCGCCAACGTCGCACCGTGGCTCGCACTCGCCCGGCGGGGCGTCACCGTCGTGCGCTACCCGCAGCCCGACGGCCGCGTCGACCCGCAGGTGGTGGAAGCCCACCTGAGCGAGCGCACGAAGCTGCTTTCGGTGTCGTGGGTCGCCTTTCACAGCGGCTGGATCGCGCCCCTCGCCCAGCTCGGCCGCCTGTGCCGCGACCGCGGCGTGCTGCTCGTCGTCGACGCCATCCAGGGCCTCGGCGTCCTGCCCATGCACATGGGGCCACTCGCCGTGGACGCGGTCGTCGCCGACGGCCACAAGTGGCTGCTCGGCCCCGAGGGCGCCGGCCTGATGGCCACCACCCCGGAGCTCCGCGCGCGCCTCGCGCCGGTGATCTCGGGCTGGCGCAACGTGGAGCTCGCCCCGCACGACTACTTCCTGCAAAAGCTCGAGCACCTCGGCGACGGCCGCAGATTCGAGCCCGGGGCCACCAACGACATCGGCGTCGCGGGTCTGGCCGCCGCGCTCGACCTGATCGCGGCGGTCGAGCGCGAAAACATCCAGGCGCGGGTCGAGATGCTGGCCCGCCTCGTCACCCGGGTCCTGCTGGCCCACGGGTGGGACGTCTTCTCGCCGGGCTCGGGGCACCCGATCGCCGGCATCGTCGCGGCCCGGCCGCCGCGGGTCAGCCCCGACGACGCCCGCCGCCGGCTGCTCGAACGGCGGGTGCTGGTCTCCGCCCGCCAGGGCTACGTGCGCTTCTCGCCACACTTCTACATCGGTCGCGGCGAGATCGAGGCCCTCGACCGGATCCTCGAGAAGATCGGGTTGTGACCAAGGTCGAATTCTCAATTCTCAGTTCTTAATTTTGAATTTTGAATTACCACCCGCCCCCCTGTGCACCGGGGGAGCGGGGCGGGAATTCAAAATTGAGAATTCAAAATTGAGAATTGACGTCCCGTCTTCAGTCCGCTGCGCAGCGGAAGCCGGTGGTGCGGTGGCTGTCGGTGGGCTTCCGGGAGTCGCGGCGGGAGACCCGCAGCTTGGACGCCGAGTCCGCCCACGAACCGCCGCGCACGACCCGCTCGCGCTCGGAGTAGGCCCCGGTC
>DATIVB010000528.1:0-4401 GCA_035466375.1 Chondromyces sp. | reverse complement strand
AACTTCCGCTGCGCGGGGATGAAGATCGAGTCCTGGGTGCGGTTGTCGATCTCGGTGGCGTAGGCGGCCACGCCGCCGCCCTCGGTGACCTCGATCTCGAGCGAGGCGGTGCCGGTGACGTCCTCGACGCCGAAGTACTTCGCGAGGTCGAACTGGCGCAGCACCCCGGGCGCGATCAGCAGCTCCTTCGGCGCGCCCACCGCGACGCCCGAGACGTCGAACAGGGTCAGGCGGACGCCGGTCCACCGATCGCGGTCGGTGTTGAGGAGTCCGAGGTTGGTGCGGAAGCCGAGGTCCTGGTCGGCCGAGTTGGAGACGCCGACGATGTAGCCGGTGTCGCCGGGATACAGCAGGCCGTCCTCGGTGAAGGTGCGCAGGTTGAGCCCGTAGGTCCCGCCCTCCGGGGCGAGGTTGTACGTGCGGGCCGCTACAAGCGGCGCGGGCCCGCCGTCGGCGCCGGCCAGCACCAGGTAGCCGCTGGTCTCCTCGAGCCCGAGGTCCTCGCCGACGACGTCACGGTACTCGTAGACCCGGTGCGGCTTGAGGTCCGGCCACTGGAAACCGTAGACGTCGCTGGCGTCGTTCCGCTCCACGAACTCCACCGCGCCGCCGGTGAGCCAGGTGTCGGTCGGGTTGTAGAGCCAGAGGTCGGTGCGCCACTGCGAGTCGTTGACCCCGGAGGTCTTGGCGGCGCCCACCACCCACACCCGGTTGTCGCCGGTGAAGGAGGACAGGAAGAGAACCGAGTCGCCGGTCAGGTTGTCGACCACCGTGGCGAAGGCCTGGACCTCGCGGTCGGTGACGTCGGCGCGGACCGAAAATGGCCCGAGATCGCCGCTCACACCCAGCCAGCCCGCGATGTCATTGATCTGGCGGGTACTGTGCCCCGGCACCAGCGAGGCGCGGGTGTTGCTGATGGCATTGCCGAGATCGTCGTAGATGAAGAGGTTGACCCAGGTGTCCTCGTCGCCGTAGTTGACCAGCCGCAGGTTGGTGCGGTACTCGGCGTTGTTGACGAGCCCGGTGAGATCGAGGAAATCGTCCTCGGCGCGCTTGACCGGCAA
The DNA here is from genome assembly GCA_035466375.1 of Chondromyces sp. Classification (GTDB taxonomy): domain Bacteria; phylum Acidobacteriota; class Thermoanaerobaculia; order Thermoanaerobaculales; family Sulfomarinibacteraceae; genus Sulfomarinibacter. The sequence continues at coordinate 3,337 of DATIVB010000528.1, read as the reverse complement.
CGCCGGCACGAAGAGGCCGAGCGAGCCGTACGGCGTGTTGTTGAAGGTCCGAGAGATGGACAGCACCTTGCAGCCGGAGTCGCTCGAGGACTCGATCCGCACCGAGCCCGAGAGCTCCTCCCCGGCCAGCCCGGGGATCGCCTCGGTGATGTCGCCGAAGATCCTGGTCGCGTTGGGCTGCAGCTGGAACTCGCGGAACACGAGATTGGCGGTGCTGTTGTTCTCACCCTCGGGCTCGTACTCGATCAGGACGTCGAGGGGTTCACCGCAGGGGTTGTGGAATCTGAGGTCGGTCTCCCAATGGGTGTCGTTGACCCCGGTGAGCCGCACGGCTGCTCCGACGACGAAGTCCTCGATGGGCGAGTCGGTCACGGTGATCACCGTCGAGTTCTCGGTCGAGCCGACGCAGTTGGAGGCGACCAGGCCGACCACGTAGGTGCCCGGCGCCTCGAAGGCGTAGCTGAAGTTCTGCTCGCTGCTGGTTGCGATCTGGGTTGAGCCGCCGCCCTCCTTCTGCTGCCACACCGTCCACAACCAGGCGGTCGGTTCGGAGTCGACGTCGGGAATCGGCGCATCCTGGCGCACCGTGTGCCGCTCGCCCTCGACGTTGATAATGCCACTGCGCATGATGACACCGTCGTACGATGCGGCCGTGTAGCGAACGCTGCCGGGACCGGTGCCGGCGGTGTCGGTGAGGGTCAGCCAGTCCGCTGAAGTGGTGGCGCTCCAGGCACAGCCCGCTGCGGTGTTGACCGCGAACTGGCCGCCGCCGCCAGCTGCCGGCAGCTGGTTGGACAGTGGCGACAGCGAGTAGTTGCACCCGCCACCGCCCCCGCCGTCGCAGGAGCCGCTGTTGAGGACGGTGACGCCGACCGGTCCCGCGTTCTGGGCGCCGCCGCCTTCGAGCTCGAGGGCGACGCTCACCTGCTTGGTGCCGCCGTCGGCATAGGTGAAGCTGGCCGCAGAGCACGTGTTGAAGAGGCCGTCGGGCACGCAGATCTGGGTCGCGCTGGCGCCGGCGCAGCCGGTGTCGCCGAAGCTCCAGGTCGCCTTCGAAATGGTGCCGGTGACGCCGTTGAGGGTGAAGGTGACCTTCTGCCCGATCTCGGGGTTGGTGGGTCCCCAGGTGAAGCCCAGGGCCTTGGTGGCGGCCGACTTGCCGGAGGTGTCGCTGAAGTACACGGTCTCCCCGAGGGCCGGCTCGGTGGTGCTGGCGGTGAAGGAGGCCGAGGGCAGGCGGTCGGCGGTGCAGCACTCGCCCACCGGCCGTACCGTCGGCACCTTGGTCTGGGTACGCCCGTCGGCCAGCACCATGGTGATGGGCTTGTCACCCTCGGTCGGGAACGTCCACTCCATCTCGTTGCAGGCGCCGGGCGGCAGGAAGCTGCAGTTGATGACGTGGCTGCTGCCGCGGCAATCGGACTCGCCGAAGTCCCACGAGTCCACCGACAGCGCCTCGTCGACGGTGAAGGTCACGACCTCACCGATCTCGGGGCGCGGGTTCGACATCACGAAGTTGGCCGGCACGTTGGGGGCCTGCTGGACGATGGAGAAGGCCTTGCCGGCGGCTGAGATGAAGCCGGTGCGTTGCGGTCCGGTGTTCTCGGCCACCTTGAAGTAGACGGTGCCGGTGCCGGTGTCGCTGCTGCCGGAGGTGATGGTGATCCAGGGGGCGCTCGGGCTCGCCGTCCACGAGCAGCTCGAGGTGGTGAAGACCGTGAACGAGCTGGTACCTTCCGCCGGCCCCAGGGTGGTGCCCGGAATGCTGAGGTTGTAGCTGCAGGTCGGGGTCGGTCCGCCGCCGCCGCAGGTCCCGCTCGACGCGACCGTGACCGTACGCTGGGGAACGGGCCTCGTGTCGGTGTAGCTGACGCCGTCCACCACCACCGTCAGGCTGACCTGCTTGCTGCCGCCGGACGCGTACTTGAAGGCCTGTCCCAGGCAGTTCGTGTACAGCGGTGTGCACTCCTGGACCGCCGTGGCGCCGTCGCAGCCGGTGCCGCCGAAGTTCCAGCTGGCTTTGGTGATCGGCACGTTCACGCCGGAGATGGTGAAGGTGGTGATCTGGCCGATCTCGGGGTTGGCGGGGCTCCAGGTGAAGGTGGGCTGGATCGCGCCGTTGAGGACCTTGAGCGGCGTCTCCAGTGACTTCGAGTCGTCGTCGCCCGCGCTGTTGCTCACCGTGAGCGTGATCTCGTAGTCGCCCCACTCCAGGGTGTCGCCGGGAATCTGACAGATCGCGGCGTTGAGGCAACCGGTGTATGTGCTCGGCTGCAGGTCGGTGCGGTTGTAGGGCCCGACCACCTGCCAGTTATAGACCGCGATATCGCCCTTGGAGGCGCTGCCGTCGAGGGTGATGAGCTGGGTGTCGAGGGGGCTCGCCGGGCTGACCGTGAAGTCGGCAGCCACCGAGGTGACGTTGAAGGTCTTCTGTTTGAATGCCTCGTAGAGGCCATCGGCGTCACGGTCCGAGGTGCTCGAGCCGTGGGCGTAGTCCACCGTGAGCTCGATGACCCAGTCGCCGGGAGTGTCGAGGGTGAGATTCTGCACCGTCGCCCCGGTCGGCTCGTCCGGTATCGCGGAGTTCGGCGCGAAGATCTTCCAACGATAGCCGGTGGGGCTGCCCTCGGCGTTGGCGCTCAGGGTCACGTCCTCACCGACGACAACCGCGTCCGGCGAGATCGTGAAGTCGGCAGCCGGTTCGCGGTTGATCGTGAGGGTCTGAGTGTCGGTGGCCTTCGTCGGAATCAGCTCGTCACTCTCCACCGACACCGACGCTGTGAATGTCGTTCCTTCGCCGACGTCGGCCGGGACCGTGAAGGTGAACGAGTGCGGGTTGGAGGGCGACATGGTGGGGTAGCCGTAGGTTGTCCCGCCGGGCTGTGAGCTCGCCCACAGCGCCCAACGATCGTAGGACCCCACGGTATTGTCGACCACGGTCACTGTTTGCCCGGGGAGGACGGTGCCCGGTGTCGCGACCACATCGGCGATGGCATTCGTCGGTCCCAGACAGTTGGAGAGGTCGAACACCTGGTGCAGGGCGAAACGGCTCCAGTAGAAGGCGTCGCCGTCGGGGGACAGCGCCCCGTCCTGGTCGAGCACGCAGGCCTGGAAGTCATTGTGCGGCTCGCTGAGATCCGACCAGAAGGTGGTGTCCACGACCTCGGGCCCGGTCGGTTTGACCAGGTAGATGGAGGGGCTGTTGATGCCGGCGCCGGCGGTGACGGACAGCACCGGCGTGGCGCCGGGGCCGGGCGAGCGCAGCGACACGTAGTGCGCCCACTTCTTGCTGAACTCCCAGCTCTTGGTGGGTTGTGCCGGGTTCGCCAGGTTCCAG
>DATIVB010000527.1:0-2232 GCA_035466375.1 Chondromyces sp. | reverse complement strand
GTCGTCGACGCGACAGGTGTGCAGTTCAACACCATTTTCAGCAATGACTTCAGCTACTTCGAAGAGCTGAACCGGGTGGTGCAGAACGAGCCGCCCGAGCTGTTCGACCCGCAGCTCTACGGGACCTTCGCGGCGATCGGCATCCGCAAGGGACAGCCCTTCGAGCCCGATGCGCGCACCAGGAAGCTCCTGACCGATGCGGTCGCCATCGGCAACGCGTACGCCCGCGCCATCACCTTCGCGCCGCGCGACTCGGAGCAGCTGCGGGTCTGGCCGGACCGGCAGTACTTCGATTGGAAGTGGACCTGGGACTTCATGGCGGACGGCGCCCTGTCGCTCGATGACCGGACGCGCTGGTACTACAGCGTCACCGGCCATTCGGAATCGATGGTCACGCCACAGGTCGGGGCGGGCTCGGTCTACCCCTACTTCACGCGCGACGCCAACGGCGACTACCTCGACGGCAGCAGGACCTACAGCCTCACCATGCCCGGCCCGGTCCCCGCCCGCAACTTCTGGGCCTTCACCGTCTACGACAACCAGACCCGCTCCCTGCTCGAGACCGACCAGCGCTCCGCGGGCATCGACAGCAACCGGGAAGGCCTCACCCCGAACCCGGATGGCAGCACCACCATCTGGTTCGGCCCGAAGCCGCCCGAAGGACGCGACGGCAACTGGGTGCAGACATGGCCCGGCCGCGGCTACTTCGTCATCATGCGCCTCTTCGGCCCGCTCGAGCCCTGGTTCGACCAGAGCTGGCGCCCCGGCGACGCCGTCCCCGTTGATGAATAGGCGAACGCCACCACCGGACGTGGAACGGATGAACGACCCGGTGCCTTCGACAAGGAGAGAGACCATGAGCGCAACGCTCCGCAGCATCCAGGCCCTGGCGGTCGGCCTGTGCCTCCTCGCCCCCCTGGTCGCGCCCGCCCACGCACAGGCGGCATCCCCGGCGCTCGAACTGATAAGGAGGAACCCGTGAGACGACACATCAGCGCGATCCTGGTGCTCGGGCTGCTGCTCGCGCCCGTCGGCAGCGCCTGGGCCGGTGAAGACCGGTATGAGGAGACCATCAGCATCTTCAGAAGCGCCCTCGAGAGCGACCACTTCTTCGAGGTCAGCTACGGCTACGCCGTGTTTCCGTCCGTTGGCAGGGCCGGTGTCGGCGTCGGCGGCGCCCGCGGCAAGGGGCGGGTCTTCGTCAACGGAGAGCGCGTGGGCCGAAGCACGATGACTCAGGCGACCGTGGGCCTGCAGCTCGGCGCGCAACGCTACCGGATGATCGTGTTCTTCGAGGACGAGCGTGCCTTCAGAGAGTTCACCAGCGGCAGCTTCGCCTTCAGCGCGCAGGCCCAGGCCGTCGCCATCACCGCCGGCGCGTCCGCCACGGCGTCGACGGCGGGCAGCTCGGCGGGAGCCAGCGGTGGCCAGCGCGACGCCACCACCGTCGGAGCCTTCAACCGGGGCATGGCCGTGTTCACGGTCGCGCGGGGCGGCCTGATGTACGAAGCGAGCATCGGCGGCGCGAGGTTCAGCTTCAGACCGAAGTGATGCGCTGAAGAGCGCGGACGACCTGCCCGAGTCGGCGCCACAGGCCGCGGGCTTCCACGACCGATGACCGGCCCCCACGGTCCCCGGCGTTCCCCGTCGGGTTTGTCGGCGCGCCGGCACGACCCAGGAGCGAATGATGTCCAAAGACTTTGACCTGATGGAGGACAGCAACCGCAGCGCCAACCCGTCGATCCACGAGCTCTCGGGCCCGGACCGGCGCGCGTTCGTACTGGGCGGTCTCGGCGCGCTGGCCTGGAGCGTGCTCGCGCCCCGGCTGGCCGGGCTCGCCGCCGCCGGCGACCTCGAGCCGCTGATCGGCTTCAGGCCGGTTCCGGTCAGCGACAGCGACGCCGTGATCGTGCCCGAAGGCTACGAGGCGGTGGCCTTCGCCGCGTGGGGCGAGCCGGTCGGCGTGCCGGGGAACATGCCCGCCTTCCGGTGGGACGCGGGCAACAGCGCCGCCGACCAGTCGGTGCAGATGGGCATGCACCACGATGGGATCCACTACTTTCCCCTCGACGGCAGCAGCACCCACGGCCTGCTGGTGATGAACCACGAGTACACCGACGACGGATTGCTGTTCCCGGACGGGAAGAAGCACTGGACCTCGGAGAAGGTCGCGAAGGCGCAGGCGGCCCACGGCGTGGCGGTGATCGAGGTGGCCCTCAGGGACGGCCGCTG
>DATIVB010000526.1:0-2218 GCA_035466375.1 Chondromyces sp. | reverse complement strand
GCCGACTGCCGTCGCGGATCGCGGCCGCAGCTCGCCGCCGCCGACTGCCGTCGCGGATCGCGGCCGCAGCTCGCCGCCGCCGACTGCCGTCGCGGATCGCGGCCGCAGCTCGCCGCCGCCGACTGCCGTCGCGGATCGCGGCCGCTGTTTGCTGCCGCCGGCTGCAGTCGCTGCATTTCGGGATCGGGTACGGGATCGGGAACGGGGATCGGGATCGGAAAAGGGAAACTGAACTGGATCGGATCGATCACTCCCCGAACGGCACCCGTGCGTACTCAATTTCCGGCTGGTGCAGGTCGTTGACCTTGACCCCCGCCGTGGACAGCGAGTAGATGGCATCCTCGATGTAGAGGCTGCGCCGCATCCAGGCGCGCTCTCCCGTCGTCTCGAGGTCGCGGTGGTCGATCCGGCCGAGCTCGCGGATGCCGTCCTCGGGGTCCGCCGCCAGCACGATGAGCCCGTTGAAGCCGCCGTCGGGCCCCCAGACGTAGGCCGGAATCGAGAGCACGCCGCGGTGGTAGGTGAAGGCGTGGTGGTCGTGGAGCGCCTCGGACCATGACCAGGCGCCGTCGCCACCTTCGATCAGGTGGCGGTGCGCCAGCTTCGGCTCGCCGGGGTCGCGGACATCGAAGATGCTCACCGCCAGGCCGAGCACCCGACCCTCTTCGTCGGCCTCCATGCCCACCGCCAGCAGCCAGCCGTCGCCGATGGGGTGCAGGTACGACGAGAAGCCGGTCACCTCCAGCTCGCCCACCACCCTCGGAAACTGCGGGTCGGAGAGGTCGAGGGCAAAGAGGGGGTCGATCTGCCGGAAGGTCACGACGTAGCCTCGCGGGCCCATGAAGCGCACCGCGTAGATCTGCTCCCCCGGCCCGAGGCCGCCCACCCGGCCCACCTCGCGCAGGGTGCCGTCGCCGCGGTCGTCGAGCACGGTCACCGAGCTCGCCCGCTCCTCGTCGGGCGTCGTGCCCCACCACCAGTCGAACTCGGTGGTGGCGACGCGCAGGTAGCCCTCGTGCTCCGACAGCGAGAACTGATCGAGGATCCAGCCGTCCACCCGGCCCGAGGCGACGTAGCGCACGGGCTGCGGCCGCGACGGGTCGAGCTCGAACTTGTGGATCGCGGTGCTCATCTCCCCGGGGGTGAAACCCCACCACCACCAGTCGCTGGTCTGTGCCACGTAGAGGCTCCGCGCCGAGGCGTAGACCGTCCACCCGTCGGCCACCAGCCCGGTGGCCGTCACCGGGCCGTCGGCATCGAGATCGAGGTGGAGCACCGACAGCACCGCCCAGTCGGCGGCGTCGGCCGGGCGGTAGAGCGACGAGCAGCCCAGCAGCGGCCGCGGGCCGGCTTCTGGCTCGGCGGCGCTGCGGTCGCGGACCCGCGGCAGGTACTCGTCGATGGCGTGTTCGGCCATGACCTCCGCCACCAGCGGCTCGAGGATGGCGCGCGCCTCCGCGAGGATCTGCGCCCGTTCCTCGTCGGTCGCGTCCCACGGCAGGTCGGGAAGGCCGAGGTCGTCGCGCCAGGCCAGGGACCAGAGCTCGGGCGGGTAGTCGATGAAGGTCCTGACGACGGCGTAGAGGTCTCCGTCGACGAGCCGGGCATCCACCAGCCACCCCTCCACGTCCACCGTGCGGATCGATGTTGGCGAGTCGGGGTTGGAGACGTCGAACATCTCCAGGCGCACCGCCCCCGGAGGACGCGGGAAGTCCACGGAGGGCTGGTAGAAGCCGGAGGCCGTCACGACCACGTCGTCGTGGAGGAAGAGGCACCAGCTGGGCAGGCCGATCTCCACCGCTGCCACCTCGGCGGTCGCCGGCGGCGGCCACGACTCGAGCACGTGGAGGGTGTCGCGCTCGACGGCGAACACGTGCGTGCCGTTGGTCTTGACGATGTCCAGCTCGTCCACCCCCGGCTCCTGGGTGTTGGTGGTGGTGTAGTCGTCGGGCTGGTCCAGCACCCCGCCGGCGCCCTCGGGCCCGCCCCAGGGCACCGCGTACCACCAGTGATAGCGCATCTCGACCAGGGTCTCGACGGCGACCTCGATGAAGTGCGAGCGCAGCTCCTCGCAGTTCTCGAAGGCCTTGAGTCCGATCGTGGGGTCGACCGGGGCGACCGCCCGGACCCTGCGGTCCGCCGCGCGCCGCAGGCCGGGCTCCTGACCGAAGGCACCGTGCGACGCGGCCAGCGCGCAGGCGGCCAGACAGGCCGCCGT
>DATIVB010000525.1:0-6653 GCA_035466375.1 Chondromyces sp. | reverse complement strand
CCGATCATGATTCCGCTCGGGGCCCTGTCCCTGGTGGCTCTGGCGATCATTCTCGAACGGCTGTGGATCCTCCGCCGCAGCAACTTCCTGCAGAGCACCACGGTGGAGACGCTCTCGGGGCTGCTCGCCGGCAGCAAGTTTCGCGCGGCCGAGGACTACTGCCGGCGCCACCCGGGTCCGTTCACGGACCTCGTGTACGCACTCATCGCCAACCGGCAGGCTCCCTACGACGAGCTCAAGGAGGTCCTCGAGGATACCGGCCGCCTGCAGCTCATGGGTCTCCAGCGCGGGCTGCCGGCGCTGGCCACCATCGTCGCCGGCGCGCCGCTTCTGGGCCTGCTCGGGACCGTCATCGGCATGATCAAGATCTTCTCGGTCGTGGCGTCCGCCGGCTCGGGCATTACCGAGCAGCTCTCGTCGGGGATCTCGCAGGCCCTCATCACCACCGCCACCGGGCTCGTCATCGCGATCCCGGCCCTCTTCACGCACTCCTACCTGGAGTCGCGGGCGGTCATGATCCTGTCCGAGATCGAGGCCCAGATCCTCGATTTCCTGCACCTCGTGCGCGAGCGCCACGCGGAGCCGGACGAGGGGGCCTGATGCGCCTCGCACCGCTCAAGGGCAGTCGGAAACCCGACGTGCAGCTGGCGCCGCTGATCGACGTCATTTTCCTGCTGCTGCTGTTCTACGCGGTGACAACGCAGTTCGTGTCCGACGAACGCCTCAAGCTCAAGCTGCCCGAGGCGAAGACCGCCGAGTCCACGGGCATCAATCGCGAGGAGAAGCCGCCCGAGGTCAAGGTCGCCGTCGACGGCACCATCTGGATCGACGATCAGCTGGTGCCGGACAGCGAGCTCGAGAACCGGATCCGCGCGCTCGTTGAGCGGGCGCCCGACGAGGGCATCATCCTCAAGGGCGACCAGGGCGCCGACTACGGGGTCGTGGTGCGGGTGCTCGACATCGCCCGCAGCGTCGGCGCCAAGGGCATCCAGATGTCCGCCGAGCGCCCGCCGGATCAGCAACGTTAAGACGTTGGAACGTTAGAACGTTGGAACGTTAGAACGTTAGAACGTTCCCACCCGCCCCACCGGAGATTTCGGATTTCGGATTTCGGATTTCGGATTTCCACCCACCCACCCGGCAGCCGGGACGGCTGCCCCACAATCTTGCCCAGGCTCCGGGCGTGACTTTGTGGGGCACGCATCCCGCATGGGTGGGCGGAACGTTCCAACGTTCAACGTTTCAACGTTCAAACGATGCGACCAGGCGAGACGCCCGCACCACCACCACCCACCGCCATCATTCCGGTGCCCGTGGTGGAGCGGGCGTCCCGCCCGCATGTCCTGACGGCATCGGTGATCCGGTGTGACTTTGTGGGGCACGCGTCCCGCGTGCCGGGCGGGTGGGAACGTTCAAACGTTCTAACGTTCTATCGTGTAACGACTTGCGCCCGTCCCGCGAACAGATCGTAGAGCTCGCGGAAGCAGAGCCGGAGGTTGCCGCGGTGGCGCCGGTGGAGCTCGTCGAGGTGGGGTTCGAGCAGCGGGGCGTCGTCGGGTGCGAGCTCGCGGACGAGCTCGCGAAGCAGCGCGGTGTCGGTCCGGCACTCTGCGAGGGTCGGCAGCCGGCCCGGAAGGTGCAGGCTCACGACGAGGCTCGTGGCGTGCCGGGTGGCGAGCAACAGCCGCCGCCAGCCGACGGGCCCGAGCTGCTCGGCGCCGTCGACGAACACGGCACGCCCATTGCTCACCGGGAGTGGCAGCTGCGATCGGACAACCCGCCACGGGTGCGGGCAGGCGGCGGGAATCGCAACGTGAACCGCGTTGCCGTTGCAGCGCGTGGCAAGCTCCCCCGTCAGGGTGGTCTTGCCGCTGCCCTTCGGCCCGACGACGGCGGCGCGGCCGCCGAGCGCAGTGAGGCGGCGCTCGAGATCCGAAAACGACGCGCCGCGGTGCCGGTAGGGGAGGGCCTCGACGCGGTGGCTCGCGAAGGGGTTGTCGGCCGGGCGCCTGGGAGGGAGCTGCGGAAGGCTCACTTCAGGCTTACCTCGACCGGGCGCGGGCCGACTACGAGGTCGAAGCGCTCGGCGGCTCCGTCGGGAAGGACCACCAGCTCGAGCGCCCAGGACAGGGTGATCAGCGCACCGGAGAAGGAGTAGGGACCGCGCGGGACCTTGAACTCGAAGGACCGGCTGCCGCTCGGCTCGGGTCGCGCCACGTGCTTGCAGGCCACCACCTCGACGTCCCGGCTGCCCGTGCCGCTGGTGACCCAGAAGAGCCGCACCTCGAGGGCCTCGGCCCCGCTCTCGAGGTGCCAGGAGGCGGTGCCCTCGACTTTCTCGCCCGGCTTGAACCAGGTGGCGCCGCCGTTGGTGCGGATCTCCAGCACGCTTACACCTCCTGCAGGCGGATGGGGTGGACGGTCACGGGAAAGCTCTCGTCGACGTCCGGCCAGCGGGCGATCTCGCCCGCGATCTTGAGCTCCCACACGATCTTGTTCGCGGGGGCCTCGAAGCTGTGCATGGTGTCGTCCGGAATCACCAGCGAAGCGCTGCCGCGCGAAATCTCCCAGTCGTTGGCGGTGTCCACCAGCACGTGCGAGGCGAAGACCTCGCGGTCGGTGTGGGTGTCCGTGCCGCGCCGGTAGGTGGCCTCCTCGCGGCCCTCGAGGACGATGCGCAGCTGCCGGATGCGCGACACGCGGCCGCTGAACTGCCAGTCGATCCCGAGCCGGTCGCCGAGGCACGGCGCGGCGGAGTCCACGGTCAGCCGCGGCCGCGGGTTCGCGAGCGCGAGGGCGAAGTGGCCGACGAAGACGATCAGGGCGAGGCCGACCAGCACGAAGGGCACCAGGAAGACGGTCAGGAACCAGTCGGGGTGGCCGCGCTCCCAGCTCTTCCACGCCTGCCAGACGAAGACCGAGACGATGCCGTTCCAGAAGAGGGCGATGAAGAGGCTGCCGAAGAGCTTGCCGACGGGACCGACCCGGGGCTCGAGGACGACGGGCCCGGCGCGGGTTGCGGGGACCGCCGCCTCGGCGTCGGCGACCGGTGCGGTTTTCCGCATCTGCCGGCTCCCGTGCGCCGCGAGCCCGGCGCCGGCGACCAGGAAGAGCAGCGGCAGCAGTCCGAGGAAGTGGATCGGACGCAGGCGGCGCTCGAGCACTGACCGCGAGGGTTCGTCGGCGTCCACGAAGCAAACGGCCTCGGCCCCGGAGGGATAGCGGTCGAGCGTGCTGCGCGCGTCGTCGCGGCCCGACGACAGGATGGCGAAGAAGTCGACGCGGTTGGAGCGCCACGTGCGGCCGCCGGCCGAGTACTCGTACATGACATCGGCGCGGTAGGAGGTCCCGTCGTCGGTCGACCACGAGCGCAGGCGCGACGCGACCACCGTGCACGGCGTCGGCGACCAGCTGAGCGACTCGGCGAGGCGCAGTGCCGGCAGCCCGAACAGCGGCACGACGAGCCCGGCGCCGATGGCGACGAAGATCAGCCCGACGACGATCATCAGGCGCGAGCCGCCCCGGCCCTGCCCCAGCTGCGAGATCGACGCGACACCGCGCTCGTCGACGGCCGGGCGGCGGCGCCATGCGGCGTAGATGCCGCCGGCGCCGACGGCGACGAAGATCATCGGGAACGCGACGACGAAGGCGATCCAGGGTAGCCGCCGCTCGAGGACGGCGATGGAGGGGTGGTCGGGGTCGACACGACAGGTGGCGGTAGCGCCGGGCGGGTAGCTTTCCGCGCGGCGCCGGGCGCGGTCGAAGCTCGCGCTGCCCTGATCATTGCGGACGACGCGGGCCCCCTCCCAACTCCTGCCGTCGAACTCGTAGCGGTATCGCACGTCCGCCCTGTAGGGGCGCTGGTCGTCCCCGGTTTCGGCGACGCCGCTGGCGGTGATCGTGCACTGGGTCTCCGGCCAGGTCCAGGGCTCGAGCTCACGGACCGTCTCGCCCAGGATCAAGACCGTGAAGAGTGCGCCCATCGCGAAGAAGACGCCGAAGAAGAGGGTGGCGCAACCTCGCCCGGCGCGGCCGGCGCCCGTGGCCGAGCTGCCTCCAATGGAGAGATCCGCATCCACCCTGTCGATTGTACCGGTGAGGGAGGTCGGCACTCCAAGATCCCGGTCGCTCGAGCCCCGCCCTCGACGCGGCCCGTCCCCCGGGGCTCGCGGCGAACCTCGGCCGGCCTGTCTCACAGCGAGTTTGCTACAAACGGCGAATGGCGGCGTTCCGCCGTGTCTGTCGCACGTCGTGCTCCTCGAGGGAGCGCTGCTCCACCTGCGTTGCCCGATTCACGACAAACCCGACGGATACGTGCGCTTCGCCGCCCTCGCGACAGGACCTGCGGAATGAGCGGGCTACGTCACTGCCATCGCGCGGTCCCTCGTCTCCTCGAGGCGCGCCGCCGCCGCATCGGCTTCGGCGACGATGCGCTGGATTACCTCGGCGACTGCAGGCGTGTCGCGGATGAGCCCCGTGCACTGGCCGAGCGGCAGCACGCCGCGCTCGAGATCGCCCTGGGTGCAGCCGTTCTTGAAGGCCTCGAAGCCGATCGCCATGCGCGCCATCTGCACCGATTTGTGGTAGCCGGACAGCACGATGCCCGCCGCCAGCTTGGCCCAGGGCAGGCCGAGGAGCCGGGCGATTTCGCGCGAGCGCAGGAGTGCGGAGACGGGGTTCAGGCGCTGACGGATCAGGCGCCGGGACCCGGGCGCATCGACGTAGCGACCGTAGAGGCCGTCGACCCGGTTCGTGTAGACGGTGTCGGCGACCTGGTGCTCGACGCTGGCGCGCTTGGCCTGGTCGTGGACGGGGCTCTCGACGGTGTTCATGAACCGGGTCCCCATCGCCACGCCATCGGCCCCGAGGGCCAGAGCCGCGGCGAGACCGCGCCCGTCGGCGAAGCCGCCGGCGGCGATGATCGGCACCTCGACCGCGTCGGCGAGGGCGGGTACCAGAACCAGCGAGGTGATCTGTCCGCCGTGACCGGCGGCCTCGTGGCCGGTGACGATCAGCGCATCGGCGCCGTCGCGAGCCGCGGCCACCGCGTGCTTGTGGGTGGCGACCGTCGCCACCACCTTGCCGCCGTAGGCGTGGACGCCCTTGCAGATCCAGTCGCCCTTGCCGAGCGAGTAGTTGACGATCGGCACCTGTTCTTCAATGAGCACCTTGGCGTTCTCGCGGTTGCCGGGGAAATAGAGGGTGACGTTGGCCGCGAAGGGGCGGTCGGTGAGCTCGCGGGTCCTTCGCACCGCCTCGCGGGTCTGCGCCGCATCGAGGACGCCGGTGGCCAGGATCCCGAGCCCGCCGGCGTTCGACACGGCGGCCACAAGCTCCGGAGTCGAGATCCAGCTCATCCCCGACAGCACGATCGGGTGCTCGATGCCGAACAGCTCGGTAATCCGTGTCTTCACGTCCGCCCTCCTTGCCCCGTCTGCGTCGCAGGACCTCGCGCGAATCGAGAGTAGCACTGCTCGAACAGCCGGGTAGAACGTTCAAACGTTCCAGCGTTCCAAAGTTCGGCTCATCCTGAACTGGATGGGATGCCGGCATCGGATATGGCCCGTGCCCGGATTCAGTTTCAGTGACAGTTTCAGTGTCAGTTCCAGTGACAGGTCCAGTGACAGTCTCAGTGACAGTCCCAGTGTCAGAGGGCCGCGTCCGTGGCAGCGACCGTGACAGCGAGCAGGCGCCGCGACGTGAAGGGTGAAGGGTAAAGGGGTGAGGGGGTGAAGAGATGCGACGGCAGGGGCTGCGGTCGCATCGTGCCCTTGATTCGTTAACCTGTTGACCTCGTAACCTCTTTCCGACCCATCGCAGGAATGTCCAGAGATCATCATGTCGTGAATTCCTGACTTCTCTCTGTGGATTCTCTGTGTTCTTTGTGCCTCTGTGGTTCAACCGGGCGGGCGGGTGGAAATCCGAAATCCCAAATCCGAAATCCGAAATCATCCAGCGCCCATCTCACGGATTCCCGCATGAGCTCAACGTTCCAACGTTCAACGTTCCAACGTTCGAACGATGGGGCGGCCGGGTGGAAACTCAAAACTCAAAACTCAAAACTCAAAACTCGACTAAACTGCATCGCCATGCCGGCCCGCGCCCGCCTCGCGCTCCTAACCGCCGCCGTCCTGTGGGCGGTGTCCTTCGTGGCCACCAAGGTGGCGCTGGCGTCGACGCCGCCCCTCACGGTGGTTTCGCTCCGGCTCCTGGTCTCGGCCGCCTGCTTCCTGCCCTTCATCGCCGTCACCGGCGGCGCGCGCAGCCTCGGCGGCCGGTGGGTGCTGGCGCAGCTGTTCGTGCTCAGTCTGTTCGGGGCCGGCCTCCACTACGCCTCGCAGACCATCGGCCTGCAGTACACGACCGCGTCCAACGCGTCGCTTTACACCACCACCGGACCGATCCCCATCCTCCTGCTGTCGGCCGTGATGCTCGGCGAGCGCCTCACCTGGCCCAAGGCGACCGGCGTCGTGATCGCCATGGCGGGGGTGCTGCTGGTGATGGGCCCCGACAAGCTCGCCTCGCTCGAGCTCGACGAGCACAGTCTCGGCGACGTGCGGGTGTTCGCCAGCCTCGTCATGTGGGGGCTGTTCACGGTCCTCGGCAAGAAGCTGACGGACCGGCTCGGCGCGCGGCGGGTGACCGCGTGGGTA
>DATIVB010000524.1:0-5743 GCA_035466375.1 Chondromyces sp. | reverse complement strand
CTGCCCGACCCGGCGGCGGTGTGCGTGGTGGACGGGCTCGGCCCGGTCGGCGGCGGCATGCACACCCGGCAGGAGCACCTCGACATCGAGTCGCTGCGCCGACGGATCGCGCTCATCGCCGAAGCGCTTCTGTACGTGCGGGATCGCGGAAGGGAAAGGGGGAAGGGGTGAAGGGGTGAAGGGTGAAGAGGTGGCTTCGAGTCTTGACCTCTTAACTCTTAACCTCTTGACTCTTAACCTCTTAACTCCTTAACCTCTTGACCCTTAACCTCTTAACCCTTAGCCCCCTGACTTCTCACAGCTCCCGCAACGCCGTCGCGACCGGCAGGCGCGCGGCGCGGATGGCCGGGAGGACGCCGCCGGCGAGCCCCATCAGGAGCGCGAAGGCCATCCCCGCGAGCAGCAGCTGCGGCGTGACCTTGAAGGCGAAGGCGAGGTGCGAGAAAGTCTGCCAGTTCATGGTGCCCGCGGTGAAGCCGTTGAGCGGCAGCGCCGCGAGGCAGCCGAGGAGGCCGCCGCCGATCGCGATCAGCAGCGACTCCACCATGAACGACAGCACCACCGAGCCGCCGCCGAAGCCGAGCGCACGCAGGGTGGCGATCTCGCGCGCCCGCGCGGCGACCGCCGAGTACATGGTGTTCAGCGCGCCGAAGACGGCGCCGATGGCCATCACGAAGGCGACCAGGAAGCCGAGCACCCGGATCAGCGTGCTCACCATCTGCGACTGCCTTGCGTAGTAGGCCTCCTCGCGCTCGACCTGGACGCTGAGTCGCGGGTCGGCGGTGAGCGCATCCTTGAAGGCGTCGAAGTCGGTGGGCGAGTTGAGGCGCGCGGTAGCCGACTGGAAGATGTTCTCCGGCCTCTTGTAGGCTTGTGCGAGCACGGTAGCGTCGGTCCAGAGCTCGGAGTCGAAGGCCGAGCCGCCGGCGTCGAAGATCCCGACCACGGCCCACTCGCGGCCGCCGAATGGGACCTTCGAGCCCAGCGCGAGGCCGCTGTAGGTCTGAACGGCGTTCGAGCCGACGACGATCTCGGCGAGCCCGGGCCGGAAGAAGCGGCCCTCGACGACCTCGACCGACGGCCGCACCTCGAGGACCCGCGGGCTGAGGCCGCGCACCTGGACGTTGGCGTCGGTGCCGGACGACTGGAGCTGGAACGCGCCGATGACAACCACCTCGGGGCTGATCAGCGGCACGCCCTGGCCGGAGCGGGCGACCTGCGCCGCGTCGCCGATCACGCGCACCTCGTCCAAGGTGACGATGCTGTCCATTTCCGACGACGCGCCGGCGCGCCGGACGATGGCGTTGGAGGGGGAGCCCGACGCGACCAGGGTCGCCTGAAAGCCGCGGGCCATCGCCAGCATGGCCACGAACACCCCGACCGTGCCGGCGATGCCGAGCACCGACACCACCGCCGTCTTCCAGCGCGCGGTCACGGAGCGCACGTTGTAGCTCAGAGGAATCGCCATCAGACCCTCCGCAGCGCGTCGACGATGCGCAGATTCATGGCGGTGAGCGCCGGTATCGCCCCGGCGGCAAAGCCGACGAAGAGGGCGAGGGCCGCGCCGAGGGCCATCTTCCCGGGCGCCAGGTAGAACACCGGCAGCATGCCGCCCGTGGGGTCGCCGCCCAGGGTGAAGAGCTTGGCCAGCCCGAGCCCGAGGGCGCCGCCGACCAGCGCGATCATGAGCGACTCGGCGAGCACCAGGAAGAGCACGGTCGTGTCGCCGAAGCCCAGGGTCTTGAGCACACCGAGCTCGGGGACGCGCTCGCGCACCGCCATCGCCATGGTGTTGCCGGTCACCAGCAGGAGGGTGAAGAGCACCACCGCGCCGATCGACAGGATCAGCAGCCGGATGTTGCCGATCTGCTTGGCGAACCCGGCGGCGAAGGCCTTCTCGGTCTCGGTGGAGGTCTCCCAGGCCGAGTTGGCGAAGCGCTCGTCGATGGCCCTGCCGACCTCGACCGCGTGGTCGGGGTCGTCGAGCTTGACGGTGTACCAGCCGACGGTCCCCTTGCCGAAGGGACGGCGCTCCTCGAGGTACTTCCAGTGGAACCAGAACATCGACTCGTCGTCGCCGGCCCGCTCGCCCTCGTAGATGGCGCGGATGTTGAAATCCCAGGTGCCGCTCCAGATCGTGCCCTGGATCGGGATCCGGTCGCCGACCTTCCAGCCGAAGCGTTCGGCGGTGGTGCGGCCGACGACCGCGCCTTCCTGGTCGGCCAGGAATGCCTGCCACTGCTCGTCCGGAATCCGGAACTCGGGGAAGATCTCGCGGTAGGTCTCGGTGTCGATCGCGAACTGGGGGAAGAAGTTCTTCTGGTCCTGGTAGATCCCGCCGAACCAGGTGGCGAATGTGGCTTCGGTGATGTGCTCCATCTGCCGCAGGCGCTCCTGGTAGGAGAGCGGCAGCGGCATGATCAACGAGGTCTTGTTGCGCACGATCAGCCGGTCGGCGCCGGCCACGTCGACGCCGGCGTTCAGCGAGGTCTCGATGGTCACCAACAACCCGAAGAGAAACAGCGCCACTGCGATCGAGCCCACCGTGAGCAGGGTCCGGGTCTTGCGGCGGAAGAGGTTGCGGAAGATGAAGGGGAGGTACTTCATGAGGTTGCGGCCCCGGCCGCCGCCTCCACCAGGACGCCCTTGTCGAGGTGGAGCACCACGTCGGCGCGCGCGGCGGCCAACGGGTCGTGGGTGACCATGAGGATGGTCTTGCCGTGGTCGGCGACCAGGCTCGTCAGGAGGTCGAGGATCTCCCCGGCGGAGGCGCGGTCGAGGTCGCCGGTGGGTTCGTCGCAGAGCAGGAAGCTGGGGTCGGTGACGATGGCGCGGGCGATCGCGACCCGCTGCTCCTGGCCGCCCGAGAGCTGGCGCGGGTAGTGGTGGATGCGGTCGGCGAGACCCACCAGCGCGAGCGCGGTCTCGACGTGCCGGCGCCGCTGCGCTTTGCCGAGCCCGGTCAAGAGCAGCGGCAGCTCGACGTTGCCGAACGCGGTGAGCACCGGGATCAGGTTGTACATCTGGAAGATGAAGCCGACGTGGCGGGCGCGCCACGCGGCGAGCTTGCGGCCCGACATGTGGGTGATCTCGTCGCCGTCGGCGGTGACCGTTCCCGAGGTCGGCGTGTCGAGACCGCCGAGCAGGTTGAGCAGGGTCGTCTTGCCGGAGCCGCTGGGGCCCATGAAGGCGACGAAGTCTCCCTTCTCGACGTCCAGGTCGAGGCCCTGCAGCACCTCGATGGTCTCACTCCCGCGGCGGTAGACCTTGTTGAGCTTGCGGACCCGGATGAGGCTGTTGCGGTGCTCGGCGCCGTCGACGCTGACCATGAGTGCTCCTACTGTTTGACGTTGACGCGCATGCCGTCGCTCAGCTGCTCGAGGCCGGTCACGGCGAGGCGCTCGCCGGGGCTCACCCCGGCCATGATCTCGACATCCGAACCGAGGCTCCGGCCGGCGGTGACCGCGCGCCGCTCGACCGCTCCGTCGTCGACGACGAACACCACCTGGCGGTCGCCGTCGGTGGCCACCGCCGCCTGCGGCACCACCGACTTCGCGAGTGGCCCCGACGCGTCCGTGGCCGGTTCGCGGAAGGCAACCTTGACGCCCATGTCGGGCAGGATCCGCGGGTCGAGCTCGTCGAAGCCGAGCCGCACCTTGACCGTCGCTTTCTGGCGGTCGGCGGTCGGGATGACGGTACGGACGGTGGCCGGGATGCGCCATTCGGGGTAGGCGTCGAGCACGGCCTCGGCCGGCTGGCCCGGGTACACCTTGGCGATGTGCGATTCGTTGACGTCGACCTCGATCTCGAGCGAGGTCATGTCGACGATGGTGGAGATGCCGGTGCGGGTGAAGCCGCCGCCCGCCGACACCGGCGACACCATCTCGCCCGGCTGCGCGTCCTTGGAGACCGCGATGCCGGCGAAGGGCGCCCGGATGGTGTAGTTCTCGAGGTCCTGGGCGGCCACCGCGAGCTGGGCCTCGGCCGCGTCGAGCGAGCTCCGTGCGACGCGGAGCCTGGCGCGCAGCGCATCGACGGCGGCGGTGGCCGTGTCGAGGTCCTGGATGCTCGCGACCCCGTCTTCGTGCAGCTGCCGGGTGCGGCGCAGGGTGCGCTCGGCGTCCTCGAGGTTGACCTCGAGCTCGTCGATCGCGGCGCGCGCCACGTCGCGCTCGGCGCCGATGGCTTCGTACCGGCGTCGGGCGTCCGAGTCGTCGAGGCGGGCCAGCACCTGGCCGGCCTCGACCTCCATGCCCTCGTCCACCAGCACCTCGCTGACGCGGCCGGTGATCTTGGCGGCGACGGTGGCCTTGCGGCGGGGCTCCACGTAACCGGAGGCGTTGAGGATGGTGGTGGCGCCCGTGGTGTCGGCGGGGCGCGCGACGGCGACCTCGACGGTGACGGGTGCGCTGCCCCGGACGAGCAGCACCGCCAGCACCGCGATGACGACGAGAGCTGCGGCGGCGATGAGGAGGAACCGCCGTCCGCCGCGATCGGGGGCGCTGCGGTCGATCCTCAGGTCGGCGAGGTCGGGTTTGGCGGGATCAGTCATGGCGTATATCTCACTCTGGGGTGAACCTCGCGGGAGAGCCGCGTGTTCCAGGAGTCGTTTGGCGCCGGGAGGAGAGTCTAGCACCGCAGTTTGAATGAGGAACGAGGAATGAGGAATGAGGAATTAGGAATGAGGAATTAGGAATTCCCGTCCGCCCCCCATCTTCGGGTCGTGAGACCGCGGGGCTGGGCGGCATTCCTCATTCCTCATTCCTCATTCCTAATTCTTCAGTGGAAGTCATGACTCGCGACCGCGGCGTCGGCGCGGACGGCCTCGAAGCGCCGCGCCTTGACCGAGATGGTGCCGTCCCGCTTCTGCAGGGTGCCCTCGACGACCATGACCGGGGTGCCGATGAGGAACGGCCGGTGCTCGCGGAAGAGATCGGGGCGGATGATGGCCTGCACCATGCCGGTCTCGTCCTCCATGGTCAGGAAGACGAAGCCCTTGGCGGTGCCCGGCCGCTGGCGGACGATGACTGCGCCCGCCACCCGCACGTGCTCGCCGTCGGCGATGCCGTCGAGCGCCGCCACCGGCAGCACGCCCCGGCGTTCCAGCTCCGGGCGCACGTAGGCCATGAGGTGGGGGCCGGTCGTGAGGTGGAGCCCGGCGTAGTCGGCGACGGTCTCCTCGAGGGGGCGCATCTCGGGAAGCGGCGAGGCGTCGTCGGGCGGCAGCGCGGCGAACAGGGGGCCGCGCCGGCCCGCCACCTCGGAAACCTGCCACAGGGCCTCGCGCCGGCTCAAACCCAACGAGGCGAGGGCGCCGACGTGCGCCAGGCGCTCGAGCTGCTCGGCCGACAGCCCGCAGCGGCCGGCGAGGTCGGCGGCATCGCGGAAGGGCCCCCGCGCGCGCTCCGATTCAACGCGCTCGGCGGCGGCGCTCTGTAGGCCGTGCACGTAGCGCAGGCCGATGCGCACCGCGCCGGACTCCCAGCGGCAGCGCCAGCCGGAGAGATTGACGTCCACCGAGCGGAACTCCACGCCGCGGCGCTCGCCGTCCTTGACCAGGGTCGCAGGGTGGTAGAAGCCCATCGGCCAGGCGTTGAGGAGGCTGGCGTAGAAGGCCGCCGGGTGGTGCGCCTTGAGGTAGGCGGAGGCGTAGACGATGAGGGCGAAGCTCGCCGAGTGCGACTCGGGGAAGCCGTAGAGGGCGAAGGAGGTGATGGAGCGCACGATCTGCTCCTGGGCCTCG
>DATIVB010000523.1:0-6085 GCA_035466375.1 Chondromyces sp. | reverse complement strand
TCGCTGTCGGACGTCGTCCCGAGGCGGGACACCGAGTGCCTGCTGGTGCTCAACTTCCGCCGCCCCTCGACACCCGATCCGGAGCACGCCGCAGCGATGTTGCGCGAGATCGAGGCGGTGGGGCGGCTGCCGATCGACGGGCTGATCTCCAACACCCACCTGATGGAGGAGACGACCGCCGAGGTGGTGCTCGAGGGCTACCGCCAGGCCGTTGCGACGGCCCGCCTGGTCGGCGTGCCGCTGGCGGCGGTGACCGTCGCCGGCGGGCTCGGAGCCGAGCTCGATCCCGGGAGCTTCGAGTGCCCGCTGATCGCCATGCGGCGGATCGTGCTGCCGCCGTTCGCGCAGGATTTCGAGCGCCGGACCACGGGTCCGCTGTTCGTGGTCAACTGAGAAAGGAGCGCCGATGCCGCAGATCGTCATCAGCCCCGACCGCTGCAAGGGCTGCGAGCTCTGCGTTCACGCGTGCCCGCAACAGATCCTCGGGATGGGCCAGAAGATCAACGCCAAGGGCTACTTCTACGCCGAAATGGTGGAGCAGATGCGGTGCATCGGCTGCCGCCTGTGCTGCATCACCTGCCCCGACATGGCGATCGAGATGCGGGTCAACGGCATGATGTACCACTATTTCTCGTACTGATGATGAGGGAGTTCGACGTGTATTCCGATCCCTTCCCCGATCCCGTTCCCGTGCCCGAAATGGGTTTGACAACGATGCGGAACATCCGGGATCGGGAACGGGATCGGGAACGGGATCGGAGACCGGAATGACCAAGAAGCTCATGAAGGGCTCGGAGGCAATCGGCGAGGCGGCGGTGCAGGCCGGCTGCAAGCTGTTCTTCGGCTACCCGATCACGCCTCAGAACGAGATCCCCGAGTACATGTCCATGCGCCTGCCGCAGGTCGGCGGGACCTTCGTGCAGGCCGAGTCCGAGGTCGCGGCCTCGAACATGATCTACGGCGCGGCGGGTTCCGGCGAGCGGGTCATGACCTCCTCGTCGTCGCCCGGGATCTCGCTGATGGCCGAGGGGATCTCCTACCTCGCGGGTTCGGAGCTGCCGGTGGTGATCGTCAACATCGTGCGCGCCGGGCCGGGCCTCGGCGGCATCCTGCCCAGCCAGAGCGACTACTTCCAGGCCACCAAGGGCCTCGGCCACGGCGACTTCCGGGTGCTCGTGCTGGCGCCGTGGTCGGTGCAGGAGGCCGCCGACCTCGTGCAGGACGCCTTCGATCTCGCCGATTACTACCGCAACCCTGTGATGGTCCTCGGCGACGGGCTCATCGGCCAGATGATGGAGCCGGTCGAGTTCGGCGAGGGACGCGAGCCCATCAAGAAGCTCGAGCCCAAGACCTGGGCCGCGACCGGCTGCGACGGCAGCCGCCCCACCAACATCATCAACTCGCTGTTTCTCGACCCGGAGGAGCTCGAGCGCCACAACATCAAGCTCAAGGCCAAGTACGACCGCATGGAGGCCGACGAAATCCGCTTCGCGAGCTACGGCGCCGACGACTACGACGTCCTCATCGTCGCCTACGGGACCGTGGCGCGGGTCTGCTCGACCGCCATCGACGAGCTCGCTCAGGAGGGCATCCGGGTCGGGCTGGTGCGGCCGATCACTCTCTTCCCCTTCCCCTACAAGGCGGTTCGGGAGGCGGCGATCGAGGCGAGCGCCGTGCTGGTGGTCGAGCTGTCCGCCGGGCAGATGATCGAGGACGTGCAGCTGACGCTCGCGCGCAGCCGCCCGGTCCACTTCCTCAACCGGATGGGCGGCATGCTGATCTCGCCCGACGAGGTGGTGGCCAAGGTGAAGTCCGTTCTCGCCGGACGTTCCGAGGAGGTGCACCATGGCTGAGACCGTGTTCGCGAGGCCGCAGGCCCTGGCCGACGTCACCACGCACTACTGTCCGGGCTGCACCCACGGCGTCATCCACCGCCTGGTGGCCGAAGTGATCGACGAGCTCGGCGTGCGCGAGCGCACCGTCGGCATCGCGCCCGTGGGTTGCTCGGTGCTGGCCTACAACTACTTCGCCACCGACTTCCACGAGGCGGCGCACGGGCGGGCGCCGGCGGTCGCCACCGGCGTCAAGCGGGCCCGGCCCGACCTCATCGTGTTCTCGTACCAGGGCGACGGCGACCTCGCCTCGATCGGCATGGCCGAGATCATCCACTGCGCCAACCGCGGCGAGAAGGTCACGGTGGTCTTCGTCAACAACGCGATCTACGGCATGACCGGCGGCCAGATGGCGCCGACCACCATGCCCGGCCAGGTCGCGACGACCTGCCAGCTGGGGCGCGACGTGGCCCTCGCCGGCCACCCGATCCGGGTCGCGGAGCTGATCTCGACCCTGCGCACGCCGGCCTTCGTCGCCCGCGCCTCGGTCCACAACCCCCTGGCGACGGTGCACGCGAAGGAAATGCTGCGGCGCGCCTTCCGCCACCAGGTGGACGGGACCTGCTTCTCGCTGGTCGAGGTCCTCTCGACCTGCCCCACCAACTGGGGTATCCCGCCGGCCGAGGCGACGGGCTGGCTGGAGAAGAACATGCTGCCTTACTACCCGGTCGGCGTCTTCAAGACCCCGGAGAGCGGCAGCCGCGAGCCGAAGCCGTTCGCGGGCTGAGTGGAGGGGGCATGCAGCGCGAAGTGATCATGGCAGGGTTCGGCGGGCAGGGCATTCTCCTGATCGGCAAGATGCTCGCCTATGCCGGGATGCACGCCGGCAGGGAGGTCTCGTGGCTGCCTTCCTACGGCCCCGAGATGCGCGGCGGAACCTGCAACTGCACGGTGGTGATCTCCGACAAGCCGGTGGGCTCGCCGGTGATCCGCTCCCCGCGCGCGGTGCTGGCGATGAACCTGCCCTCGCTCGAGAAGTTCGAGCCGGACATCCGCCCCGGCGGCCTCCTGCTCATCAACTCGTCCCTCATCGACCGCGGCTCGGCGCGCGATGACCTGACGGTCATCGAGGTGCCGGCCAATCAGATCGCCACCGAGCTCGGCAATCCCCGCGGCGCCAACATGGTGGCCCTCGGTGCCTACCTCGGGGCGACCGACGCGGTGGACCTCGAGCACGTGATCGAGGTGATCCGGGAGACCTTCGCCGCAAAACCGGCGGTTGTCGACGTCAACATCGAGGCGCTGCGCAAGGGCTACGAGCTCGGCGCCGCGCACAAGGTCGCGGAGGCCTGATGCCTGAATACCCTTGTCACGACCTCGCCAAGGCCGAGGAGATCCTCGGCAGGTACCCGCACGAGGAGCCGGCGCTGATCCAGGTCCTGCAGGACGTGCACCGCGCCTACAACTACCTGCCGTGCGACGTGCTCGAGCGGGTCGCCGAAGCGCTCGACGTGCCGCTCGCCAAGGTCTTCTCGGTCTCCACCTTTTACAAGGCCTTCTCGCTCGAGCCGCAGGGCGACACCGTCATCAAGGTGTGCATGGGGACCGCGTGCCACATCCGCGGTGCCGGCCAGCTCGTGGAGGAGCTCGAGCGCCAGCTCGGCGTCGGCCCCGGCGAGACCACCGAGGACATGAAGTTCACCGTCAAGACCGTCAACTGCGTGGGCGCCTGCGCCATGGCGCCGGTCCTGATCGTCGGCGAGAAGTACTGGGGCAGCGCCAAGTCCGCCCGCATGGCCAGGTACCTGGCCGAGGGGGCCGACGATGAGAATTGAGTCGAAGGACCAGTTCGAGGCGCTGCAGGCCGAGGCGCGGGCGATCGAGGCCGGCCGCACCCAGCAGGTCCTGGTGTGCTGCGGCACCGGCTGCCTGGCATCGGGCGCGAAGAAGGTGGCGGAGGCCTTCGCGGCCGAGGTCGCCAGGCGCAACGTCGATGCTTCGGTCGAGTGCTTCGTCAAGCCCACCGGCTGCCACGGCTTCTGCGAGCGCGGTCCGCTGGTGGCCCTGCAGCCGTCGGGGATCCTCTACACCAAGGTGCGGCCCAAACGGGTCGAGGAGATCGTGGAGAAGACCCTGATCGGCGGCGAGGTGATTCCGGGGCTGTTGTACAAGGAGCCGGTGTCGGGCGAGCGCATCGAGCAGTACGCCGAGATCCCCTTTTACAAGCACCAGACGCGGGTGGCGATGCGCAACATCGGCCGCATCGACCCCACCGACATCCTCGATGCGATCGCCGCAGGCGCGTACGCGGGCCTCGCCAAGGCCCTCTTCGAGATGACCCCGGACGAGGTCCTCGACGAGGTCGCGGCGTCCGGTCAGCGCGGCCGCGGCGGTGCGGGCTTTTCGACCGCCCGCAAGTGGCGGGCGTGCAAGGCCGCGCCCGGCGAGCGCCGCTTCGTGCTCTGCAACGGCGACGAGGGCGACCCGGGCGCCTTCAAGGACCGGTCGATCATGGAGGGCGACCCGCACTCGGTGCTCGAGGGAATGATCATCGGCGCCTACGCCCTTGGAGCCCACGAGGGGTGGATCTACGTCCGCGACGAGTACCCGCTGGCGGTGGTCAACCTCGGCATCGCACTCGCCGCCGCCCGCTCCCACGGCCTCCTGGGTGAGAACATCCTGGGCACGGGGTTCGACTTCGACATCCGGATCTCGCGCGGCGGCGGCGCCTTCGTGTGCGGCGAGTCGTCGGCCCTGATGCGCTCGCTCGAGGGCAAGACCGGCGAGCCGCGGGCCAAGTACGTCCACTCGACGGAGAAAGGCCTCTTCGAGCAGCCGACCGTGCTCAACCACGTCGAGACCTGGGCCGGCATCGGCGCCATCATCGACCGCGGCGGCGCCTGGTTCGCCTCGATGGGCACCGAGAAGTCGAAGGGCACCAAGGCCTTCTCCCTGGTCGGCAAGGTCAAGAACACCGGTCTCATCGAGCTCCCCATGGGAACGACCCTGCGCCAGATCATCTACGACATCGGCGGCGGGATCCTCAAGGACCGCCCCTTCAAGGCGGTGCAGACCGGCGGTCCGTCCGGCGGCTGCGTCCCCGGGGAGCTGCTCGACCTGCCCGTGGACTACGAGCGGCTCACGGCGGCGGGCTCGATGATGGGCTCGGGCGGCATGATCGTCATGGACGACCGCACCTGCATGGTGGACGTGGCGCGGTACTTCCTCGCCTTCCTCGAGGAGGAGAGCTGCGGCAAGTGCACGCCGTGCCGCGAAGGCCTCCGGCAGATGACCCGGATCTACGATCGCCTGATCTCAGGCTTGGGTGTCGGAGGCGACATCGAGCTCATCGAGCGGCTCGCCGCCGGCATGCAGCTCGGTAGCCTGTGCGAGCTCGGCCGCTCGGCGCCCAACCCGGTGCTTTCGACGCTGCGCTACTTCCGCCCGGAGTACGAGGCCCACATCCGCGACAAGGCCTGTCCGGCGGGCGTGTGCCGCGCGCTCACCGCGTTCGAGATCTTCGCCGATCTGTGCGACGGCTGCCATCTGTGCGCCAAGGCCTGCCCGGTGGATGCGATCGACGGCGTCATCAAGGAGCTGCACGTCATCAACCACGAGACCTGCATCTCGTGCGGGGCGTGTCTCGATGTCTGCCCCACCGACGCCGTGCGGACCTTTCCCAAGGTCGAGCTGGAGAAAACGGAGGCCGTGTCATGACGACGCTGCACGTCAACGGTCGTCGGGTGACGGTCCCTGACGACGCCACCATCCTCGACGCTGCGCGGGCGGCCGGCGTCGAGATCCCGACCCTGTGCCACTTCGACGGGCTCGAGCCCTGGGGCGGATGCCGGCTGTGCGTGGTGGACATGTCCGAGGCCGGCTGGGACGACGACTACTTCAAGATGGTCACCGCGTGCAATCATCCGGTGCGCGAGGGCCTGCGCGTCGTCACCGACTCCGAGCGCGTGCTGGAGACCCGCAGGGTGGTGCTCGACCTGCTGCTCGCCCGCTGCCCGGACACGCCGCTGGTGCAGCTCCTGGCGCGCGCGCACGGCATCGAACGGACCTCCTACGTCCCCAACCCCGAGCCCCCCGACTGCATCCTGTGCGGTCTGTGCACCAGGGTCTGCGACCACATCGGGGTGTCGGCGATCGCCTCGGTCAACCGCGGCTGGGGGCGCGAGATCGCGCCGCCGTTCAACGAGCCGCCGCCGGACTGCATCGGCTGCCTCGCCTGCGCCGAGATCTGCCCG
>DATIVB010000522.1:0-2310 GCA_035466375.1 Chondromyces sp. | reverse complement strand
AGGGAGGGATATGGGAGCTGAAACCTCGCGCAATCGGTGGTCAGGCCTCGCGGGAACGACGGCGGTCGTCTTGGCGAGGGTGGTGGTGCCGCTCTGGCTCGCGCTCGGAGCGGTGCTCAAGCTCGTCGACATGAGCCCGAGCCACCTCCCCGCGGCGGTGGTGAAGTGGTGCGGCGGGATGGGTTTCGACCTCGTGTTCGTGCTGCGGTTCAGCATCGCCTTCGAGCTCGTGGTCGCCGGCGTCATGGTGCTGCTGCCGCCGCTCGCCCGCTGGGTCGGCCTGGTGACGCTGGCCGCCTTCATGCCGGTGCTGATCGGAGACCTGGCTCTCGGCGCCTCGAGCTGCGGCTGTTTCGGCGCGGTCAAGGTGAGCCCGTGGGTCACCCTGGTGACCGACGTCGCCTTTTTCCTCGGCCTGCTTTTCCTCGGCCGGCGCGAGAAGCGGCTGGCGTTCACCCCGACCCTCGACACGCGCAGGGTCCTGATCGCCGGTTGCTGGACCCTGCTCGTCTTCGCCGTCGCCTTCGCCGTGCCGACCGGTCGCAACGGCGCAGAGGGGGAGACGCCGGGGGCTGAGGTGGCGGCCCGCGGGAACCTGCCCAAAGATGGCTTCTATCTCCCGGTGTATCAGGATTGGATAGGCCAGAAATTCGTCGATCTCGATATTGCGGGTTGGATCTCGGATCTCCCCGGCGATCTCGACCTGGGCCCGCAGTACGTCGTTTTCTACCGCAAGGACTGCGAGCACTGTCACGAGCTGATGGAGCTTCACTTCAGCGCCGAGCTGCCGGCGCCGACCCTGGCCGTCGCCGTGCCGGAGCGCACGGGCTTCCCGACCGAGAACGTCCAGGTCTTCGAGTGCGGGGGATGTCGCACGGCCGAGCTGCCCTCCGGCGTCGACTGGTTCCTGCAAACCCCGGTGCTGGTGCGTCTTGACGGGGGCGTCGTCGAGTGCGCCGCCGAGGTCGAGGCGCTCGTCCCTGAGTGTCTGGAGTATTGATTTTTGGGGTTTCCACCGAGGGGTTGTCTCGGAGAGTGTGTTATAGTATCGCGGTGTTTATCGGAGAGTGTAGAGATCGAGAATCACCGAAAATGTGGAGGTGGATGATGCGGAAGATTTTTTCCCCGGCGCTTGCGGTAGTGTTGGTCCTCGGACTGTCCCTCACCGGTTGCGCCACCAAGAAATTCGTTGACGAGCAGATCTCGGCCCACGGCAAGGTCACCCAGACGAAGATCCACGAGGTTCAGACATCGGTCGAGGCGAACCAGAAGGAGATCTCCGACCTGGCCGCCAAGCAGGCCGCCCTCGAGGCGGATGTCGCCAAGTTGTCCGAGACCGCCAAGGATGCGCTCAAGCGCGCCGAGGAGGCCGGCAAGCTGGCCAAGGGCAGGTTCGTGTTCGAGGTCACCCTGACCGAAAACGACGTCCAGTTCGGCTTCGACAAGGCCGTCCTGACGGACGCCGGTAAGGCCGTGCTCGACGACTTCGCCGCCAAGGTGAAGGGCCTCAACCATGCCTTCGTCGAGATCCAGGGTCACACCGACAGCATCGGCAGCGAGAGCTACAACCTGAAGCTCGGCCACCAGCGCGCCGAAGCCGCCATGAGGTACCTCGTGGAGCAGGGCGTGCCGCTGTTCCGCATGAACGTGATCTCCTACGGCGAGTTCAAGCCCATCGCCGACAACTCGACCAAGGAAGGCCGCGCCCAGAACCGTCGCGTCACCCTGATCGTGATGGAATAGCGCGGTTCGGACCGAAATATCAACGCCCGGGCTTCGGCCCGGGCGTTTTTATTTGGTGAAGAGGTGAAGGGTGAAGAGGTGAAGGGTGAAGAGGTGAGAGGTAAAGCCGGGTCGGTGTGCACCGGGGCTGTCCAAGCCGTTGCGGCCGAGCCGGGGTGCGACGGCATGGCGCCTTCACTCTTAACCTCTTAACCTCTTAACCAGCCCTCGTCCGTCGTACCAAAGCTGCGACCGCGTTGATCGGGGTACCATGATGTCATGGTCGACAGCGGGAGCCTGCAGCTTCCGATTCTCGCGGTTC
The DNA here is from genome assembly GCA_035466375.1 of Chondromyces sp. Taxonomy (GTDB): domain Bacteria; phylum Acidobacteriota; class Thermoanaerobaculia; order Thermoanaerobaculales; family Sulfomarinibacteraceae; genus Sulfomarinibacter. Next base: position 266 of record DATIVB010000522.1, on the reverse strand, counting down.
TTGGTGCGTCTTCGGCGTCGGCCGAGGAGTGCTCGGTGGCGGAGCGCGTCGGCGCTGCGGCGGGGGAGGCCGGTTGGGTCGTGCTCACCGGCGGCGGGCCCGGAGTCATGGAGGCGGCGAGCCGCGGCGCGGTCGAGGCCGGCGGGCTGACGGTGGGCATCCTGCCCGCCGCCGCGCCGATTCCGGACTACCCCAATGCCTGGGTGCGCATCCCGGTCTTCACCGGTGCCGGCAGCGCCCGCAACGCTTTCAACGTCCTCTCGGCC
>DATIVB010000521.1:0-2074 GCA_035466375.1 Chondromyces sp. | reverse complement strand
CCGAGGTCGAGGCGCGCCGTGCCGGTCTGCGGATCGCCGACCACCGGGCCTCGCTCGATCTCGCCGCGGCGCGCTGGACCAGGGCGAGCTCGCTGACGCGCATCCTCAAGCCCGGGGACCTGGTTCTGGTGCGGCTCCCGGCCCCCCTGCCCGAAGACCCGGAAGCGGTGCTCGAGGTGGCGCTGCTGCAGGAGCCGGCGCTGGAAGGCGCGCTCATCGCCATGGACAACCGGACCGGCGCCATCCTCGCCCTGGTGGGAGGCTTCGATTTCCAGCGCAGCGAGTTCAACCGGGCCGTGCAGTCGACGCTGCAGTGCGGGTCGGCGTTCAAGCCCTTCGTTTTCCTCACCGCCTTCGAGCGCGGCTTCACTCCGGCCGACACCCTCTTCGACGGTCCCTTCCTCCTGCCCGACAGCACCGGCGAGCTCAACTACTGTCCGAAGAACTACTACAACACCTACTACGGCATCACCACGCTGCGCACGGCCCTCGAACTGAGCTACAACGCGACCGCGGTCAAGCTGCAGCAGCTCGCGGGCAGCGAGGCGGTGGTGGAGACCGCGCGCCGCTTCGGCATCAGCACCGAGCTTCACCCGTACCCGTCGCTGGCGCTGGGGTCACTCGGCGTGCGGTTGATCGACCTGACCCGCGCCTATGCCGGCATCGCGAACCTCGGAGAGGTCCCGGAGCCGTACTTCATCTCCGAGGTCTACGACCGCGACGGCCGCCTGCAGGAGCGCTTTTTCCCCCGCAGTCAGCGCGTCATGGCGGAGGCGGTGACCTATCTTGCGCTGTACATGCTCGAAGGCGTGATCGAGCGCGGCACGGGCAACAGCGCGCGCTGGTTGCCCGGCCACCTCGCCGGCAAGACCGGCACCACCGACGACCACTCCGACGCGTGGTTCGTCGGTTTCTCGCCCCGCATCACGGTCGGCGTGTGGGTCGGGCGCGACCGCAAGATGCCGATCGGTCGGGGGATGACCGGCGCCAAAGCGGCGCAGCCGATCTGGAACGCCTTCATGGCCGCCTACCTCGAGGGGCTGCCGGAGGCGGAGCGCAACGAGGACTTCCCGGTCCCGGCGGGCGTCGTCTTCACGCCGGTCGATGCCCGCACCGGCGAGCGCGCGGTGCCGCCGTGCGACCACCAGACCGAGGTCATCCTCGAGGCCTTTCTCGACGGCACCGAGCCGTACGAGCCCTGCCGCGAGGAGCTGGCGGTGCTTGCCGACCTGCCGTGGCCTTTCCAGATGCCGCTGTACCGGCCGAAGCCGGGTGAGCCGATGCCCTCGATGGAAGCGGTCGCGGTGGCCGACGAGCGCCTGAAGCCGACGCCGACCGCGGCCGAGCAGCGGGCGGCGGCGGCGGGCGCCGCGTCAGAGGGTTGAGGTGGAGGCGAGCGACGGCTCAGGTCGTGGAGCCGCCGCCGATCAACTGGTTGACCCTCTCCAGGAAGCCGGTCGGCGGCATGTAACCCGGAATGCGGCCGATCTCGCGGCCGTCCGCGTCGAGCACCAGGATGGTCGGCAGTCCGTCGACCTCGTAGCGGCCTGAAAGCTCCCGCCCGGCGCCGTCGACGTCGAGGCTGACCGGCACGACGCGATCGCGCAGGAGGACCGAGACCTCGGCGTCGCGGAAGGTCGTCGTCTCGAGGCGCTTGCACCACACGCACCAGTCGGCGTAGAAATTGACGAGCACCGGTTTGCCCTCACTGCGGGCGCGATCGAGTGCGGAGGGCAGGTCCTTGCCCCAGCTCACCGCGACCGCTCCGTGGGACGAGACGGTCATTGCCGGATCGGCGGAGGGCGAAGTCGTCTGACGGCCGCAGCCGCCGCTGAGGGCGAGGGTCGCGACGAGGCTCGCGAGGGCCAGGGATCGGGCCAGGGTGTGTGCCACGGAGGTCCTCCAGGTGGAATGCCGCGGTCCGGCGGCGCCCGCAGTATATCACCGATGAGCGATACAGGTGCAGAGTCGGTTGCCGGCCGAGCCGACACCGTCCACCGAACCTCTATGCCGAAGCTCCGCCTCGAGTTACCGCCTTGCGCGGTGCCGGGGCCCGTGCCATGATCCGGGCATG
>DATIVB010000520.1:0-2259 GCA_035466375.1 Chondromyces sp. | reverse complement strand
GGCCCTTGGCGAGCTTGGCGCCGCAGCCGCCGTAGGCCGATCCGGCGGTGAGCTTGACCGCCTCGTGCAGCACCACCGCGTCGAGGGCGCTCGGGGTCCAGCTTTCGCCGCGGCGCCGCCACACCGACTGCGGCTCGAGGCGGAGCCCGGCGAGCACCTCCTCGAGCGCGCCCGCCTCCTCCGCCCCCGCCTCCAGCACCACCCCGCACTGCGAGCTCACCGCGCGCGGGGCCGGCACCGCGTCCACCGCGAGCCCGGCCTCTCGCGCCGCCTTCTCAGCGCGCATCACCCGCTGCACCGTGCCGAAGACGAGCAGCAGGTCGCGAGCGGTCTGCGGAGCTGTCATGCGACACCGGGATCGGGAGATAGTTTTGAGTTTTGAGTTTTGAGTTTTGAGTTTTCGGGCGGGCGCCTGACCTTCCTCCGGGTGGGTGGGTGGCAATTCGAAATTCGAAATTCGAAATTCGAAATCCCACGTCCATCGGCATCTCGTGCAGGGGTGGACGGCTGGAACTCAAAACTCATAACTCAAAACTCAACACTCACGAACCGGCCGCTATTCTGACAGCGTTCACCAGGGCATCGATGTCCTGTTCGGTGTTGAACGGTCCGATGCCGACGCGGATGGTGCCGTCGGGGAAGGTGCCGAGGCGGCGGTGGGCGGCGGGCGCGCAGTGCAGCCCGGCGCGGACGCAGATGCCGTGCTCGCGGTCGAGGCGGGCGGCGAGCTCGCCGCAGTCGCTGCCCTCGAGCGTGAAGGACAGGATCCCGGTGTGCGGCGCGCCGTCTCGCCAACCGTGCAGGCGGACGCCTGCAATCTCCCGCAGGGCATCCGCGAGGCGGCGGACGAGGACCTGCCGGCGCTCGCCGGCCGCCTCCACGCCGTGCTCGGAGAGCCAGCGGCAGGCGGCGCCGAGCCCGGCCGCCCCGACTCCGTTGGGAGTGCCCGCCTCGAGCCGGTCGGGCAGCTGCTCCGGCATCTCCTCGCTCTCCGAGAGCGAGCCGGTGCCGCCGCGCACCAGGGGATCCACCTCGAAACCCGGCGCCAGCAGCAGGACGCCGATCCCCGGCGGGCCGAGCAGGCCCTTGTGGCCCGAGCAGGCGAGGGCGGCAACCCCGAGGGCCCGGAAGTCCACCTTCAGACCGCCAACGGTCTGCGCCGCGTCCAGGAGCACCGGCACCGGCGCCACCGCGGCGGCGATCGCGGCCGCCGGCAGCACCGCACCGCTGACGTTCGAGGCGTGGGTCAGTACCACCAGCGAGGTCGGGGCCTCGGCCGTCCGGGCCGCCACCTCGGTCGGGGTCGGCACGCCGTTCTCATCCCCGGCCTGCACCACCGCCACCTCGACCCCGCGCTCGGCCTCGAGCCGGCGCAGCGGCCGCATCACCGCGTTGTGCTCGAGGGCCGAGGTGACGACCCGCGTCCCCGCCGCGAGCCGCGCCGCCAGCACGGTGTTGATCCAGAAGGTGGCTCCGGGCCCGAGCAGGGTGCGCTCGGGGTCGGCGCCGAGCAGCCCGGCCACCTCCTCGCGCGCCGACTCGATGGCCCGCGAGGCCGCCACCGTCAGGCGGTGGCCGCCGCGTCCCGGGTTGCCGGCCTCGCGCTCGAGGAAGTCGACCATCGCCTCGGCGACGCCCGGCGCCTTCGGGAAGGCGGTGGCGCCGTGGTCGAGGTAGATCGGAGCTTCGGGGCTCACGGCCTGACGATCGAGCCCGCGTCGGCGAGCCTGGAGGCGATCTCGAGCATGTCGGTGACCCGGCCGACCCGCAGCGCGGCGCCGAGCTCGAAGAAATTGAGGCAGGTGCCGCAGGCGATGATCTCGGTCCCGGAAGCCGCGAGCGCCTCGAGGTCCTCGATCAGCAGCGAGCCCTCGCAGCACAGCCGGACGCCGTCGTTGTAGAAGATGATCGCGTCCGGACGCCGCTCGAGCTGGGCCTGAGTCTTGAGGAAGGAGCGCATGAGGAGCGCGCCGAGCTCGTCGTCGCCGGTGCCCATGGTGGCGGCGCTGACCTGCACCACCCGCGGCCCGCGGCCCGCATCCGCTTCAGGGACCTCACAGACGAGCAGCGTCTCCGCGCCCGGGCGGGCGTCGGCGGCTTCGCCGCCGGCCGTGATGGTGAGCACGAAGCTGCCGTCGCCGGGCTCCTCGATCGCCACCCCGGCGCCGCGCGCGGCCGCGAAGCGGCTCACGTTCGAGCGGCTGAGCGCGTCGGCCACGTGCATGACGATCTCCCGCTCGCCGGCCTCCAGCAGATCAC
>DATIVB010000519.1:0-4610 GCA_035466375.1 Chondromyces sp. | reverse complement strand
GGAGTGTCCGCACTGCGGCCGCCCCATCGGCGCCGGCGGCGAACCGGCGGCCCGCGAGCTGCGCTTCGCGACGGTGGCGGCGGGGCAGACGGCCGTTTTCCGGCAGATGCTCGGTTGGGGCACCGCGGCGGCGGCCGTGGTGGCACTGCTGACGCCGCTGCTGCACGTGATCGCCGTCGTTCTGGTGCCGCTGACCTTGGCCGTACACCTCGTGGTGGTGCGGGTGCTCCTGGTCCGCGAGGCCCAGCACCTGATGCGGCCGATGCGCCGGCTGCTCAACCGCTGGCTGACGAGGTTTTCGTTCCTGTGGATCGGGCTGCCGGGCTACGGTGCGATGACGGTGCCGTTGGCGGGAGTCGCGCTGGGCGCTGGCACCTTCGCCGTGCTGACCACCATCGCCCACGTGTCGACGATGGTGGGGCTCGAGCGCGAGCGCGCCGGCCGACCGCTGGCGGCGTGGGAGAAGGCCGTGCCGTTGGTCCTGGGGGCGGTGACCGTCCTCCTGCTCCTGCTGCTCGTCGGGCTGGCACTGCTCTTCGGGTGGTCGGTGGCGGCGATCGTGGAACGGCTGCAGGCGCCCTGACGGTGCCCACTGCGGCGGGAGGTTCGAGATGGAATCCCTGATGACCTACATGGCGGCCTTCGGGCTCGCGGCCGGCGCCGGCGCCAAGGCCTTCATTCCCATCCTGGCCCTCGGCGCCTTCAGCTACACGCCGTACTTCGAGCTGTCGCAGCGCTTCGCCTGGATCGCCGACCCGGTGGTCATGGCGGTGCTGGCTGCGCTCGTGGTCGCCGAGATCGTGGTCGACGCCCACCCCGAGCTCGGCCGTTTCTCGGACGTGGTCGCCTACCTGCCCAAGGTGGTGGCCGGCTTCATCGCCTTCGCGGCGGTGACCGGGCGGTTGGACCAGGATCTGGCGCAGCTCGGCACTTCGGGAGTGCTCGGCGGCGGCACCGCGGCCGGGGTCCACTGGCTTCGCAACCAGGTGCGGCGGCCCTTCCGCGACCTTGCCGAGGACGCACACGAGTCGGTGGGGAAGCTCGCCTCGTTGGGCGAGGCCGGCGCCTCGGTGACCCTCGCCGGCACCGCCCTGATGGTTCCTCCGTTATCGATCCTGCTGCTCGCCGGCTTCGCGACCTCGGCCGTGGTCGCTGCTCGGGCGGCGAACCGGCGCCGCGCAGCCTGCGTCCACTGCGGCGAGGCGCTGCGCCCCGGCGCGTTGGTCTGCCCCCACTGCCGGCGGGACCAGATCGCCGCCGACTGAACCCGCCTCCTCGCCGCGACGCCGGCCGGGAGCTTGCATGAAGGCTGCCGGCCCCCCGGCAACGGCCCAGGGCCATGCTAAGCTTGGGCGTTCACGAAAGGGGAGCGGGTGAACTTCAAGGTCGGCGACATGGTGGTCTACCCGAGCCAGGGCGTGACCGTGGTGGAGGAGATCTCGAACGAGGTCCTGGCAGGCTGTGAGATGCGCTGTTATCACCTGCGTCTGCTCGGTTCGGACTCCAAGGTGATGGTGCCGGTCAACAACTCGGAACGCGTCGGTCTCAGGCCGCTGTCGGAGAAGAAGACCGTCAAGCAGGTCATGAAGCGGCTCAAGGCGGCGCAGGGTGAGAATGCCGAGGACTGGAAGGACCGCTACCGGGCCAATCTCGACCGCATCAAGACCGGCGAGCTCGAAGAGATCGTCGACGTGCTGTTGTGCCTGGCCGAGGTCGCCGGACGCAAGACCCTGAGCTTCCGCGAGCGCAAGATGTACGACCATGCGCGCCAGCTGCTCGTCACCGAGGTGGCCGAGGTCGAGGGCCGCCCGCTCGAAAAGGTCGAGGAGCAGGTCGAGGCTGCGCTCGGCAACGTCGTCAAGCCGCAAGACGACGAAGACTGAGCAGGCCGCCGCGAGTGCACCGGAGGTTCGGCCCGAGGTGCTGGACCTGAAGGTCTTCGAACCATCGGCCCGTCCCGGCGGGTGGTATCCTCTGCAGGGTCTGGTCCCGGAGGTAGGATGACCGACCCCGAGTCGCGCGTGAAACCCTGGTACTTCAAGCTGCACTGGCAGGTCGTGATCGCGCTCGTCCTCGGGGTCGGATTCGGCTGGCTGGCGCCCGGCGCGGCCACCGACATCGGGTTCCTCGGCGACCTCTTCCTGCGCCTGCTCAAGATGATCATCATCCCGCTCATCTTCACCTCCCTGGTGAGCGGCATCTCGAGCCTCGGCAGCGCCCGATCCGTAGGCCGGGTGGGCATCCGGACCATGATCTACTACACGGTGTCGACGACCCTCGCCATTACGGTCGGGCTGATCCTCGTCAACCTCATCCGGCCTGGCGACCACCTCGATTTCGGACGAAGCGAGGGCCTCCCGGAGGGGATCGCGGCGACCTCCCAGACCCTGCCCGACTTCCTGCTCCGCATGGTGCCCGACAACATCGTGGCTGCGATGGCGGCGGGGGAGGTGCTCCCGGTGATCGTCTTCGCCATCCTCTTCGGGCTCTTCCTGACCAGCCTCAACGGCCTCAACGTGGAGGCCGTAAAAAGGGTGGTGGACGGAGTCCTCGAGGTCATCCAGGCGTTGACGCTGGCGATCGTCAAGCTCGCGCCGGTGGGGATCTTCGCGCTGCTCGCGCGCGAGGTGGCGCGCAGCGGGCCGGGGATCATCTGGGACCTGCGCTACTACTTCATGACCGTGGGGCTGGCCCTGCTGGTGCACGCCACGGTGACCCTGCCGACGATCCTCTTCGTGCTCGGGCGCCGCTCGCCGCTGGCCTATGCCCGCCACATGGCGCCGGCGCTGGCGACCGCGTTCTCCACCGCCTCCTCCTCGGCCACCCTGCCCTTGAGCATGGAGTGCTCCGAGGAGGCCGGCAACCGCCGCGGGGTGACCAGCTTCGTGCTGCCCCTGGGCGCAACCGTCAACATGGACGGGACCGCGCTGTATGAGGCGATCGCCGCCCTGACCATCGCCCAGATGTACGGCGTGGGGCTGAGCGTGCCGCAGCAGGCCTTGGTGCTGCTGACCGCGCTGCTCGCCTCGGTGGGCGCGGCCGGCATCCCGATGGCCGGCCTGGTCATGCTGGTGGTGGTGCTGGAGGCGGTCGGGCTGCCGCTTCAGGGCATCGGCACCATCATCGCCGTCGACCGGGTCCTCGACATGATGCGCACCGCCACCAACGTGTGGAGCGACATGGTGGGGACGGCGGTGGTCGACCGTTTCGAAGGGAGCGAGGCATGAGAGCTCTGGTGACGTTGGCGGTGGCGACGATCTCCCTGCTCCCCGCTGCGGCCCCGGCCCAGGTCGCCGACACCCTGCGCGAGCAGGTTCGGATCCGCGAGGCAGTGCTGGCCGGGCAGCTCGAGGATCTCGCCGAGGCGAGGGAGAAGGCGCAGGGGCTGTGGACCCGCCTCGACCAGCAGATCGGGGCGCTGATGAGGGCGCAGAGCGAGGGTGAGAGCGTCGACAGCTTGCGGCTGCGCGACGACGACCTGCGCCTGATCGAGAGCGAGCTCGCGGCCGCGCTCGCCGCGGCGCAGGCGGCGCGGCGCTCGCTGCTCGACAACCGAACCATGCTGGCCGCCTATGCCACCGAGCTCCAGCGTCTGGCAGGCCAGGTCGGTGCGGCCGAAGCGCCGCTCACCGGCACCTGGGAGCTGGTGGTCGAGCCCGGCCAGGAAGGGGTTGCGTCGCTGCAGCAGCAGGGCACCCTGGTCACCGGGACGTACGCGCTGTCGGGCGGCTTCAACGGCTCGTTCCGCGGCACGTTGGTCGCGGGCAAGGTGCGGCTCGAGCGCATCGACTCGCAGATCGGCTTCGCGGCCATCTTCTACGGCCGCCTCGTCGGCCAGGGACGCAACCTGCGGCTGCAGGGCAACTGGGAGGCCACCCAGCTGGCGACCGGCCTGCCCTCGACCGGCAACTGGACGGCGCGCAAGGTGGACGAGGCCGCTCCGTAGCGGTTCGTGCTAAGGTTTGCCGACGCGCCCGTCCGGGTGCGGCGCGACCGCAAGGAGTCGACCGATGATCCGTAATCCCTGGTTCACCCTCGCGCTGGGGCTCATGCTGGGCCTCGTGTTCGGATACGTGCTCGCCGAGCGGCAGCCGGTGCCCCCCGCACGGGCGCTGCAGCTCGGTCTCGCTCCGGCAGGAGCGCAGGCGGAGGCGCTGCCGGAGGGGCACCCGCCGGTAGCCGGCCAGTCGGTGGCGGCGGGCCAGCTCCTGCGCCAGCAGGTGGCCGAGATCGAGGCCCTTCTCGCCGCCAACCCCGATGATCCCCGGCTGCTGGCCGCGATGGGCAACGTCTACTTCGATGCCGAGCGCTGGCAGGACTCCAGGGTGTGGTACGAGCGATCGCTCGCCGCGGCGCCGGACGACGTCAACGTCATGACCGATCTCGCGATCGTGCACCGCAGCCTGGGTCAGCCGCAGCAGTCCCTCGAGCTCCTGGACCGGGCCCTCGAGCTCGCCCCCGGCCACTGGCAGGCCCTGTACAACAAGGTCGTCGTCTACCACTTCGACCTCCACCAGCACGACGACGCCGAAGCCGCCCTGCGCGCCCTGCAGCAGCTCAAGCAGAGCGACCCGTCGATCCCCGACCTCTCGGCGCTCGAGAGAGAGGTG
>DATIVB010000518.1:0-1812 GCA_035466375.1 Chondromyces sp. | reverse complement strand
CAATACATCACGGAAAACTACCCGGATTACTCCAAAATGGAGCAGGTGAACGATCGGATTTCGGAAATCGAAACGATCATGGAGGAGTCGCAAGCTCGCTACAAAAAGCTCATCGAAGAACGCACAAAGAAAATCGAAGATTGACGACTGTTGGGCTATCGGTTACTCTCGGAGTGTGTGTTTCTGACACTGGGAGAGACCTCATGCAGTCGAAAATCCCGGTCTGTGTCGCGATGCTTCTCCTCCTCCCGGTAGTGGTGCTGGCCCAGGCAGTCGCTCCGCCGCCTCAACCTCTCCGCCTGGTGGACGGCCACTGGACACCCTACGACCCGCCGTCCGACTTCCCGGAGGGCTCGACGGTGCACATCATCGTGCCCGGGGACACCCTGTGGGACCTGTCCGCCACCTACCTGGGCGACCCCTACCTGTGGCCGCAGCTGTGGGAGCGCAACCCCTACATCAAGGACTCGCACTGGATCTACCCCGGCGACCCGGTGGTCATCGACGTCGCGGTCCAGCCGCCGCCGACCGCCGAGCAGGAGGTCGTTCCGGAGGAGACGGTGACGTCCGAGATGGAGGGCGCCGGCCTGCCCGGCGACGGGGAGGCCGTGGTCGAGGGTGAGCCGCGTCCGCTGGGAAGCCCCGCCGACGTCTACTGCTTCGCCCAGCTGGTGGAGGACGAGGCGGTGTTCCCGTTCTCGATCACCTCCGCCGAGCGGATGGACTTCCAGGACTCCTTCTCCGAGGGCGACATCGTCTACATCGACGGCGGCGTCGAGCAGGGCGTGGCGGCCGGCGACCGGTTCTTCGTCCTCGACCGCATCCGTCCGCTGCGACACGTGGTGTCCAACGCGCCTCTCGGCACGGTCTACAGCATGGTCGGCCAGGTCAAGGTCCTGTGCGCCCAGGAGACCAGTGCCATCGCCGAGATCACCTACGCCTGCGACCCCATCGACATCGGCAACGTGCTGCAGCCGTTCCGGCCGATCCCGGTGCCATTGGTGGTCAACCCCGATCCCAGCGACCGCTGCGACCTGCCCAACGGCAAGCCCATCGGCTCCATCATCTACACCCGCGACGACCAGATCGAGATCGGCGGCGGGTGGCTGGTCTTCATCGACCTCGGCCGCGCCGAGGGCATCTACCCCGGCCAGTTCGCGACCATCTTCCGCGACAACCCGGTGGCGGGCATGCCGCGCCTGGTGATGGGCGAGCTCGGCGTCCTCACCGCCGAGGAGCACTACTCGACGGCGATCCTGACCGGCGGTTGGGCTCCGGCCCTGGTCGGCGACCGGGTCGAGATCAAGTAGGCCCGCGCCGTCGGAGCGCCGCGGGAACGCGAGTGACGCCGCCAGCGCCGTCCGACCCGCCACGCGGTGCCGAGGCTGGCGACACCCTCCCCGACTGGGTCTTCGACGACGCCGACCGCCGTTTCATGGCCCTCGCCCTCGACGAGGCTGCGGCGGCCCTCGAGCGGGACGAGGTCCCGGTCGGAGCGGTGGTGGTCCGGGCCGGGGAGGTGATCGCCCGGTCGGGCAACCGCCGCCGGGAGCTGGCCGATCCCACCGGCCACGCCGAGATCCTCGCGCTGCGGGAGGCGGCGGCCGCGGCCGGCGACTTCCGCCTCGAAGACTGCAGCCTGTACGTCACCCTCGAGCCCTGCCCCATGTGCACCGCCACCTGCCGGCAGGCCCGCGTCGAGCTCGTCGTCTGGGGCGCTTCGGACCCCACGGCGGGCGCCTGCGGGTCGGTCATCGACCTGGCGGGAGACCGCCGTCTCGGCCCCGCCCTCGCCCACCGGGGCGGTCTCGA
>DATIVB010000517.1:0-1801 GCA_035466375.1 Chondromyces sp. | reverse complement strand
CTCGTTGCGGCGCATGAACCACGGGGTGAAGGGCGGGTTGTAGCGCGCGTAGACAGCTTCGCCGACGGCTCGCAGCCCGAGCTCTTCCACGACCGCCCGCAGCTCGCGCTCGTGCTCGGCGAATCGCGCCTCGCCCCAGGTCCCCGAGAACCGCAGCACTGCCATCGTGCGTTCGGGCACCAGGCGGAGCTCGACCCTCGAATCGGTCGGTTGCGGCGTGGTCTCCCACGAGAACTCCGACGGCACCACGAAGGCCACGCGCCAGCCCGAGGCATCGGCCTCCTGCACCACCGGCGCCGTCATGGCGATCTTCTGCGACGTCGGCTCCTGGACGACCGGCGCGGTCATGGCGATCTTCGACCGCGTCGTGTTGTTGCCCGAGATGTAACCGAAGAGTCTCCGGAAGGCCTCGTTGCCGGCCTCCTCGAACCGCGAGTCGACGCGGGTCTCGGCGAGAATCATGGGTTGGTAGCGGCGGATTTCCACGTCGCCGTGACTGGACACCACCTCGTATGCGGGCTCCTCGGTTGCCATGGCCACCCCCGTCACCTGCGCCAGGAGCGCGGCGGCGATCACCGCGAACGAGCGGTTCTTCCCTTTCCTCGATCCCATGTCCACCTCCGCAAGCCGCGGCCGTCCGGACTCAGGCGATTACGTATGCTGCCCGCGCAGCGGGCGGGATTTTTCGGCTCCGGCCCCGCGCCGCATTTCGTCGAGATACGGACACGCCTTTTCGGCGGAGGCCCCGGGAAGCTCAGGGCAACCCCGGGCCGAGGCCCTCGAGTCGAGATAAGGGCAGCCGGTCCGCGGGAGCGGGGCAGCCGACTCCCCCGAATCAATTGGTCCGGGGCCGTCGGGGGACGCGTGCAGACCCGGGATGAAGAGCGCCGGAACGACGGCGGTTGGAGGATTCTCCGCCGCGGTGCCGAGACGCGGATGCACCGGGAGAACCAGCGCCAGAACCACCAGAGTCGTGACCAGCGAAACGGAAAGCACGAGTGACGCCTGAAGGAACTTCTTCATGAGGGACCTCCCGATCTTCACGCACAACGCTCGCAGGCGTGCAACGCTTCCAGCGCCGCCGGGGTCGCGCCTCCGGTGATTCTCACCGCCACCCACATCAGAGCCCTCGATGTCGTCTCACTGGACGACCTCGAATCCCACGCCGCCGATCCCGCGGCCTGAGCTCCGGTGCCGGGTACATATTTGTATAATTGTCGGCCGCGTGCCTGATTTCGGCATGACTCGTCATCACTGTTGAGCGCCTCGCCACCCTTCAGTCGACAAATATGTACCGCGTACGTATTCGGCACCGACCCTGAGCCACGGCTCCCGAACCGGGATGCCTTTCCCGCACCCCGGGCCGTGCCGGTGCGGGGGTATGATGCCGGGTGCAACCCGGGGGTGGCCGAATGAAAAGGCTCGCGAAGCTCTTCGGATATGCAGTTCTGACGCTCGCCGCTGCAGGCGGCCTGGCCGCCTGCGCGCAGCCCACTCAGGAGGCCCCCATGACTCGGGAGGTTGTGCCGGTGGACAGCTCGGGAAGCCGCGACATCATCGCCAACAACGCATTCTTCTATTACACCGACCTCGAGGCCGCCTGGGCCTTTTACACCGAGACCCTCGGGATGGAGACGGTCGCCGACTACGGCTTCGCGAAGATCCTGCGGCTTGCGTCCACGTCGTACCTGACCCTGGTCGATGCCGACTCCGGGATGAAGCTCGCCGGCGCGCCGAAGACGGTCGCCCTGGCGCTGGTGACCGACGAGCTCGACCAGTGGTGGGACTACCTCGCCGGGGA
>DATIVB010000516.1:0-3948 GCA_035466375.1 Chondromyces sp. | reverse complement strand
TTGTGGCGGCAGGCGTCCCGCCTGCCGGGCGGGCGGTAGGCCACTGGGGGACCCGAATCCCGAAAACGGATCTTCAGAAGGGATGCAGAGAGCCGCGACGCCAGCAGGGCGTCGTCAACTCAAAACTCAAAACTGGTTTGCAGCCTACTGTGCGGCCGGCGCGTCGACGAAGTCGTCGGGGTCGAAGTCCTTGTCCTCCGGCACCTTGGCCATGGTCTGGCGGATCATCTCCTGGTGCCGCGACTCCTCGTCGCGCAGTTCGACGAAGAGCTCCTTGACCTCGGCGTCGGTCACCTGGGGCAGGGCGCCGTCGTAGAACTCGTAGGCCTTGACCTCGGCCTCCATGGCGACGTCGAGGGCCGCCCGCACCGACATGAAGGCGCGCGCGGCGTCGAACTCGGGGGCCTCGATGTCGTACAGCATGGAGGTGTCGGCGGTGCTCGGTTCGTCGCCGAACAGGCTCTTGCGCTTGGCGGCCAGGCGCTGGGCGTGCTTGATCTCGTTGGCGGCCATGAAGCGGAAGAACTCGGCGGCATCCTCAGTGCGGTGCGCGTCCATCTGCGCCGCGAAGTCGTCGTAGCGTTCCTTGGCCTCTTCCTCGACGGCGACCGCGAGGTCGAGGGTGTCGCGAAGCGAGAGCGAGCTGAAATCGATGTCGTGGCTCATGGTCATCCTCCCGCGCCGTGGGGGCGCGTCATGGTCCGATGACTTTGCAGCTGACCGCCTTTCTTGTCAAGCCGGGCATTGATTGAATCTCTGCCATCTTCTCCAACGGGGTCCGAGAACGTTTAACGTTTGAACGTTCAACGTTTGAACGTTGGGATTTTAAGGTGCCGGCAGTGATGAACGAGTCACCCTACCGATCGGGATACCTGCGTCGCTCCCAGAGCGCGCCGACCGCAAAGCCGAGGAGCATCAGCCCGATCAGCGCTCCCGTGTGCCAGACCAGCACGTGGCGCAGGTCGGACATGGGGCAGATGACGTGGTTGAGCGCGTCGGCCACGACTGCGGCGCCCGCGCCGCCGAGCAGGCCCGCCACCGAAGGTCGCAGTGGCAGGGCGCGGAATACGAGCCACAGGGTCACGGCCAGCGCGGGCAGGGCGAGCGCCAGATCGTGTCTGGCACAGCCGAGACCGGAGCCCAGCCCGCGGCCGATCACGTAGGGCACGCCGGGGCTGTACACCCAGGTGGCGACGCCGACCAGGACCTGCATCATCACCCCGGTGCCGATCGCAACCGCGATCGTCCGCGCCGGCACCCCGAGGCCGGGCACGGCCTCGCGCAGTGCGAGGCCGATCAGCGCCACCCCCACTCCGAGCTGGAGGGCGGTGCAGCCCCAGCTCAGCCAGATCGGGATCTCGCCCATGTCGGATCGGAGCGAGAGCTTGAGGGCGGCGAGGACGAGCCCGATCCCGACCGCCGCCGCCGCGGCGGCGACCAGGGTGCGCGCCCACACCGGCGACAGGGGCCTGACCTTCTGCAGATCGGCCTCGACGGCGCGGCGCAGGGCGGCCGGGACGGACGGTGTGCTCATGGGCCTCCTCCATGCTCGGCCGCGACATTCTCACGCAGGACCTTCAGCGCGCGGTGGGCCCGCACCTTGGCCGTGCCGGCGGCGATGCCGAGGATGTGGCCGATCTCCTTGAAGCTGAGACCAAGCATGTGGTGCATCATCAGCACCTCCCGGGACGGCTGCGGGAGGTCCGCCAGGGCGCGGCGCAGGGTGACGGCGTCGGCCAGCTTCTCGACCTCCGGCGGGATCGGCACCTCGGGCAGCTCGTCGTCGGCGATCTTCTCCTTGCGGCGCCGGCCCGAACGCAGGTGCATGAGGGCGACGTGCCGCGAGATGGCGTAGACCCAGGGCCGGACCGGCCTCGGCGGCGTGTAGGTGTGGCGCGCGCGGTGGATCTGCAGAAAGGTGTTCTGCAGGAGATCTTCGGCGGTCGAGCTGTCGCGGACGAAGGTCCACAGATAACGCAGAAGAGGCTGCCGCAGCGCGGCATAAAGCGCCTCGAAATCATCCAGATTGCCCTTCTGGTAGCCGATCATGAGCGCGATCAGGCGCTCTTCTTCAGCGTTGCGATCAACTACCATCTCAGGCTATGCCCCTCGTCCGGAAGATGTTACTTCACGATCGCTGCGGTGCGCAGTATAGCCTCTCCGGGTGGTTCGCATGATGCATCAGGGTTAGGATGCTGCGCGTGGCGGGCGAGGCGCTGCTCAGGTGGTTCCGGCTGCAGGCGCGTGACCTGCCGTGGCGGGGCGCTGGACGCAGCCCCTACCGGGTGCTGGTGAGCGAGTTCATGCTCCAGCAGACCCAGGTTGACCGGGTCGCACCGCGTTTCGAGCGCTTCGTCCGGCGATTCCCGACCCTCGAAGACCTCGCCGCGGCGGCCGAGGATGAGGTCGTCGAGGAGTGGTCGGGCCTCGGCTACTACCGCCGCGCCCGGCTCCTGCACCGGCTGGCGCGCGCCGTCGCCGATGCGGGCGGCGGGCTGCCGGTATCTTCCGCCGAGCTGGAGAAGCTTCCGGGAATCGGTCCGTACACCGCGGCGGCGGTGGCGTCGCTCGCCTCGGGGGAGGCGGTGCCGGTGCTCGACGGCAACGTGATGCGGGTCGGCGCGCGGGTGCTGGCGATGTCCGGAGACCCACGTGCGGCGGCCGGGAGGCGACGGCTCGAAGCATGGGTCCGCGGGCTCTTCGCGGAGGCGCCTGCGGGCGAGGTCAACGAGGCCCTGATGGAGCTCGGCGCCACGCTCTGCACTCCGCTCGACCCGGCTTGCGGGCGCTGTCCCCTGGCGTCGGTCTGCGCCGCCCGCGCCGAGGGCCGGCCCCTGGCCTACCCGCCGCCGCGGCGCCGTCGCGTCACCGTCGATCTGCGCTGGGCCGCCGCGTGCGCCGTCGCCCCGGACGGGCGGTGGCTGCTGCACCGGATCGACGAGGGGCCGATCCTGCGCGGGCTGTGGTTACCGCCGCTGGCCGAGCTCGAAGAGGGAGCGGACCCGCCGCTCGAGGCGCGGCGCGTGCTGGCGGGAGTCGCGGCGGATGCCGCGATGCTCGCCCCGGCCGTGCGCCACAGCATCACCCACCGCCGGATCGAGGTCGTGCCGTTGAGGTTCACCGTCGAGGCGGACGCGCCGCCGTCGGACGCCTGGCGTTGGGCCGATCCCTCCTCGCCGGGCCTTCCCACCTCGACCCTGCTGGCCAAGCTCGTATCAGCAGTGGCGTCCCTCGACCGCGACGCCTGAAGGCGCTCCAGCCAACACAGCGTGGCATGCAATAGCTCCGGCGCGCAGGGCGGGCGGGACGCCCGCACCACCATCACCACAGTTTCCAATCTCGGCCGGCTTTTCGGTGAGGCTTGTGGGGCACGCGTCCCGCGTGCCGGGCGGGCGGGGGGAACGTTGGGCTCATCCGGAACTGAATGGGATCGCGGCATCGGACACGACCCGAGCCGGTCTCCGTCTCCGTGGCCGGACTCAGCATCAGTGACAGTTTCAGTGTGAGAGAGCCGCGTCCGTTGGAGCGACCGTGGCAGTGAGCCAGCGGCGCGACCGCGGCATGGCCAAGCCGGATCGTTGATGCCAGTTGGCTCGAAAGATCGTCTGAACCACAGAGCCACAGAGGGCACAGACCCGGGTCAAGGGTCAAGGGTCATCGGTTAAGGGTTAAGGGTTGAGGGTTAAGGGGGAAGGGGTAAGGGGTCACGGGTCAAGTCTCGCGCGTCCAACGCGGCATGCTTCACCTCTTCACCTCTTTACCTCTTCACCCGGACCTCGCGGGCGGGCGGAAATCCGAAATCGGAAATCCCAAATCCGAAATCGGCGGGCGGGCGGGCACTCCGAATTGCGAATTCGTAAGTCCGAATTCCTCATTCGATTCCCGCCCGGCTATACTCCCCCCGATGGTTTGCCGCACTGCGTCGTTCTGCGAGCGAAGCTCAATATC
>DATIVB010000515.1:0-4272 GCA_035466375.1 Chondromyces sp. | reverse complement strand
CCAGCGCCTCGGCCGCGGCGAGCCCCTGCAGCAGATCCTCGAGTCCACCCGCGAGGTCGCCGAGGGCGTGCGGACCTCGCCCGCCGCCGCGCGGCTGGCGAGCGAGCACGGCGTCGATATGCCGATCACCGACGCCGTCGCCCGTCTGCTGAGCGGCGAGGCCGACCCGAAGACCACGCTCCGGGAGCTCATGACCAGGCAGCTGAAGGTCGAAGCAGAACTCTGAAAATTCTCAATTTTCAATTCTTAATTCTCAATTCACCCCCGTCCGCCCGTTGTCTTTTGGGGTGGGCGGGAATTCAAAATTGAGAACTGAGAACTGAGAATTCGCGCGGGCTCCGGCCCGCGCGCGTCAGCCCCCTCGGTTGGACTCGTCGCGCGGGATGCGCAGGCCGGGGACGAGGTTGCGTTCGGCGATGACGTGGATCGCCTTCGGGTGCTCGGGACAGGCGAACTCGCACAGGCCGCAGCCGGTGCAGGCCCCGCTGCCGACGAGCGGCCGGCCGCCGATCAGCATGATGGCGCGGTCGGGGTAGGGGCAGGCGGTGTAGCAGTCGCGGCAGATCTGCCCCCGGAAGGTGACGCATCGCTTCGGCTCGACCTTGGCGATCCCCAGGCGCACCCTCTGCGCTCCCCCTGGGTCGACCAGGGCGCCGTCGGGGCAGGCCGCGATGCACGGCAGGTCGTCGCACAGATAGCAGGGCTTGAGGGAGGGGCTGATGACCGGTACCAGACGACCGTCCTGCCGCTCGAGCGCGATGATCGACGAGGTCGGGCAGACCGGGATGCAGTCGCCGCACCCGGAACAGGCTTCGAGGAAGGCCTCGTCGGGCTTGAGGGCGCCGGGCGGTCGGAGCACCTCGTCCGGCGATGGCCTCGAGGTCGGCCGGCGGCCGCCGGCGGCGCTGCGGACGGCATCGAACCACCCTGTCAGAAGCTCCCGCCGCGAGCGCTCACGCGAGCCGCTCATGACGCCACGCCTTCAGGGACCGGGATGTCCCGCCACGGCGCCGGCTCGTCGATCCGGTGGCTCTCGGCGCCGGCGATGGCCGAGGCGACCAGCCCCGCGACGTCGAGATCCTCCTCCGCCCTGGCGAGCTCGGAGGCCGAGGAGCGGGTGGCGGGGCGTTCCGGCAGCAGGAACGAGCAGCAGTCGAAGTGGGGCAGGATGGAGGTCTCGTAGGTCCCGATGCGGCGTCCGAGCTCGATGATCTCGGGTTTGTCGAGGCCGATCAGCGGCCGCAGCACGGGCAGGCTCGTCGCCGCCTCCACCGCGCGCAGGTTCTGGATCGTCTGCGAAGCCACCTGGCCCAGCGATTCGCCGGTCACGAGGGCTTCCGACTTCGAGAACCGCGCCACTTTTTCGGCGAGCCGCAGCATGAACCTCCGGTACAGCAGAACCCGCAGGCCGGCCGGACAACGGGCGGCGATCTGCTCCTGGATGGGCAGCAGCGGCACCATGGTCAGGCGCGCGGGCCCCTGGTAGCGGGCGAGGACGCGCACCAGCTCCTCGACCTTCTCGAGGCTCGCAGCGTCGGTCTGCGGCACCGAGTGGCAGTGGACGAAATCGAGTCGCACGCCGCGCTTCATCATCATCCATGCGGCCACCGGAGAGTCGATGCCGCCGGAAATCAACCCGGTCGCCTTGCCGCCGACGCCCACCGGCAGGCCGCCCGGGCCGTCGATCCGCCGGGTCCAGACGAAGAAGCCCCTCTCGTCGACCAGGACGTGGATGGTGAGCTCCGGCGAGCGGAGATCGACCGGCCACCCGGTGCGCTGCTGGACGAAGGTCCCGATGGCGCGCTCGACCTCGGGCGAGTGCATGGGGAAGGCCTTGTCCGATCGGTGACAGCGCACCGCGAAGCTGGCGACCGTGCGATCGCACAGGAGGCACTCGAGGCCGGCCTCGATCTCCTCCAGGCTGCCGCCCGAGATCTCCACCGGCATGATCGCCCCGATGCCGAAGACAGTGGCCAGCCGCCGCATCACTTCGGCCAGGGGGACCGCCTCCGAGAAGCTGATGAGCACCCGCCACGAGGGCCGTTCGAGGCCCTCGACGGGCAGGCCCGCGAGCGCCTTGCGGACGTTCTCGGTCAGCGTGCGCTCGAACCACATCCGGTTGTGCCCCTTGAGGCTGATCTCCGAGGTGGTGGCGAGGACCCGGGTCACCGTCTCCATCGGGACAGGGTAGCAGGGGGAATTCGGAATTCGGAGTTAGGAATTCGGAATTGGGAATGCCGACCGCCCGCCCATATCGGATTTCGGATTTCGGATTTCCCACCCACCCCCTCAGCCGGAAGCCGGAAGCCGGAAGCAGGGAGCGGGGAGCAGGGAGCAGGTCCCGCCCGCCCGCCCATTTCGGATTTCGGATTTGGGATTTCGGATTTTCCACCCACCCCCCGGGTGTTCGGGGAGGTTTGGGGGAACTCAAAACTCAAAACTCAAAACTAGAGTGCGATGCGGATGGGCTCGGCGGCGAAGCAGAGGATGAAGATTGCGACGGTGATCCAGCCGACGAGCCGGCGCCTCGGGTCGAGCGGCACTGCCTCGTCCCAGATCGGAGGGTGTTGAGGTCGCATCAGCAGGGCGATCACCACCCACACCCACCACCCGGGCCAGATGAAGCCGAGGGCGGCGAGCAGGCCGAGCAGCGGCCACACCAGGCGGCGGTGCCAGCCCCCGAACATGGCATAGCTGAGGTGGCCGCCGTCGAGCTGCGCGAACGGCAGCAGGTTGAGGAGAGTGACGATGATCCCGAACCACGCCGCGACCCCGGTGGGGTGCAGCCAGACGACCGCGTTCTCCGGCAGGCCCGGCCGTATCAGGCCCTCGAGGAGCCGGTAGACGAGGGGCTCCGCGAACTCGAGGTAGAAGCCGTCGGTGGTCGCTTCCCCGACCGCGGAGGCGGCGATCCCGTAGGCGAGGAAGGGCACGAGGGCGACGAAGCCCGCGATCGGCCCGGCGGCGCCGACGTCGAGCAGCTGGCGCTTGTTCTGGATGGGGTCCTTGATGCGGATGACCGCGCCGAGGGTGCCGATGCCGAGGATCGGGATCGGGAAGGGGATGAAGAAGGGCGGGGTCGCGGTGAGGCCGTGGCGCCGCGCGGCGAAGTAGTGCCCGAGCTCATGGCACATCAGGATCGTCAGCAGGGGGATCGAAAAGGCGAGGCCGGCTGTGTAGAGCCGCGGGTCGCGGAGCAGCTCGGCCAGTCCGAGCGCCGCCATCTCGGTCGGCAGCCCGCCCCAAACCAGTCCGCCGACCATGGTCGTGCTCGCCAGGGTGAGTGCGAAAAGCAGACCGTGCAGCCACCACCGCGGGCGATACTCGGGCTCGGGCGCGAAAACGGCCCCGGCGGGAAATTCGTCGGGGCCGCGGATGTCGAGCGGCGGGCGTGAGGACACGCTCAGCTCATGTCTCGCAGCGCCTTACCCGGCTTGAAGCGGATGGTCTTTCCCGGCGGGATCTCGACCTCGCGCCCGGTCTTGGGGTTGCGGCCGATGCCGCGCTTGCGGTCCTTGACCTGGAACACGCCGAACCCTCTGAGCTCGATGCGGTCGCCGCGGAGGAGCGCGTTCTTCATGCTGTCGAAGAGCGCGTTGACGGCGTCGCTGGCTTTGGGTTTCGGTAGATCAGTGGCCTGCATGACGCGCTCGACGAGATCCGATTTGATCATCCACCCCTCCTTCCCCGGACGCGGGGAACTGAGTTTTACCTGGAAGTTCGTTTCCTGTCAAGGCTTAGCTTCAGCCTCAAAAAAACTCCCGCGCCCGGCGCGGGAGTCGATCGCTCGAGGATCTGTTCACTAGAAGGGCACATCGTCCGCGTCGTCGGGGAAGCTCTGAGCCACCGCGCCGTAGTCCTCGCGGGATTCGTCGCGCGGGCCGCCGCCGCCGCCGCCCGGCGAGCCGGAGCTCAGCATCTCCATCTGCTCGGCGTGGATCTCGGTGAAGTACTTCTTCTGGCCGTCCTGCTCGTAGGTGCGGGTGCGGATCTGGCCCTCGATATAGAGCTGCTTGCCCTTGGTGACGTAGCGGTCGCAGATCTCGGCCAGCTTGCCCCAGGCGACGATGTTGTGCCACTCCGTGCGCGGGTTGCCGTTCTCGTCCTTGAATCGCCGGTCGGTTGTCGCCAGCGAGAACTTGGCGATGCTGGTGCCTCCCTGGGTGGCGCGGAAATCCACGTCGCGGCCGACATTGCCCACCAGGATGACCTTGTTGATACCCATGACTCGACTCCTCTCCGCAGTGGACGGGACGGGGGGATGGTAGCACA
>DATIVB010000514.1:0-2239 GCA_035466375.1 Chondromyces sp. | reverse complement strand
ACCAGGGGCACGCCGAGCTTGACCTCCTGGGCGGCGGCGACCACGCCGCGCGCCACCATGTCGCAGCGCACGATGCCGCCGAAGATGTTGACCAGCACGCCCTTGACCGAGGGGTCGGAAAGCAGGATGCGGAAGGCGGCCGCGACCCGCTCCTGCGAGGCGTCGCCGCCGACGTCGAGGAAGTTGGCCGGCTCGCCGCCGTAGTGCTTGATGATGTCCATGGTCGCCATCGCCAGCCCGGCGCCGTTGACCATGCAGCCGATGGTGCCGTCGAGCTTGATGTAGTTGAGGTCGTACTTGGAGGCCTCCACCTCGAGCGGCTCCTCCTCGTGGATGTCGCGCATGGCGGCGATGTCCTTGTGGCGGAACATTGCCGAGTCGTCGACGTTCATCTTGGCGTCGAGGGCGATCACCCGGCCGTCGGTGGTGGTGATCAGGGGGTTGATCTCCAGGAGCGAGGCGTCGCTCTCGGCGTAGGCCTTCGCCAGGGCGTGCATGAACTTGGTGCCCGCCTTGAAGGCCTCGCCCTCGAGCCCGAGGCCGAATGCGAGCTTGCGGCTCAGGTAGGGGTGGAGCCCGACGTCGGGGTCGAAGTGGGCCTTGAGGATGGCGTCGGGGTTCTCCGCCGCGACCTCCTCGATCTCCATGCCGCCGAACTTCGACGCCATCATCACCGGGAAGCCCTCGGATCGGTCGAGCACCACGCCCAGGTAGAGCTCGCGCTCGATGGGCAACGCCTCCTCGATGAGCACCGTCCGCACCAGCTTGCCCTCGGGCCCGGTCTGCTTGGTGATCAGGGTCATGCCGAGGATCTCGCCCGCCAGCTTGACCGCCTCGTCGGGGTCCGCCGCCAGCTTGACGCCGCCGCCCTTGCCGCGCCCGCCGGCGTGGATCTGCGCCTTGACGACGACCTTGCCGCCGAGCTCCTCCGCCGCCTTGCGGGCCTCGTCAGCCTTGGTGATCACGATGCCGCGCGGCACCGCCACACCGTGTTTGGCGAGGACCTCCTTGCCTTGATACTCGTGGACCTTCATTCTGCCTCCTGCCTTCAGGGGTTGCCCGAGTTCGGGCCGGGCCATTTTGTACCATCTTTCACGAGCGGGCAAGGGCGGGGGCGGAGGGGCGGAGGGGCAGAGGGGCGGAGGGGCAGAGGGGCGGAGGGGCAGAGGGGCGGAGGGGAGGATCTCGTATCTGGTATCCGGGCGGGCGGGCGGAAATTCGAAATTCGAAATTCGAAATCGGTTGCCTGGTCCTAAAGCTCAGGCCCGACCACCGAGCACCTTGAGAAAGGTCACCCTGGAGTCTCCGGGCGAGTAGAAGTCCTCGAGCTCGGCGGCTACGTGGTAGCCGCAGGCGAGGTAGAAGGCCCGGGTGGGGGCGTACTGGGCGCGGCCCGCGGTCTCGAGGTAGACGCGCGGCCGTCCGGCCGCGGCCATCCAGGCCTCGGCCTCTCTGAGCAGGGCGCGGCCGATGCCGAGCCCCTGGCAGGAGGGGTCGACGGCGATCCAGTAGAGATCGGCGGACTCCGCGGTGCCGGGAATCGGCCCCCAGCAGGCGTAGCCGGCGACCGCGCCGCCGTGCTCGGCGACCAGGAACCGGTAGTGGCTCTCTTCGCCGAGGTCGAGGCGGTCATCCACCAGCTCCATCGCGACCTCGAGCTCCTCGGGGTTGAAGAAGCCGGTGCCGGCGAGCAGGCGGCTCACCGCGCTGCGGTCTGCGGGCTCGATGCCGCGGCGAACGGTGGTCGGTGAGGGTGTCGGGTCGGCGTTCATGCTCTCCATCCGGCGGCGGTCAGGACCCGCCGCACGACTTCGTGAGGTTGGATGCCGGCAGCTGCGGCCGCGGCGACGAAGCCGGCGTCGGCCGAAATGCAGGGGTTGGCGTTGACCTCGAGGACGCACGGCGCACCGCTCTCGTCGAGGCGGATGTCGACCCGGCCGTAGCCGGCGAGCCCGCAGGCCGTCCACGCTCTGCGGGCGACCGCCTCGAGCGCCGAGCGCAGCGTTCCCTCGCTGCCGTTGAGGAAGACGCGCACTGTGTTGCGGTAGGCGAAGGAGCCCTGGTCCCACTTCGCCTCCCACCCGAGGATCCGTGGACGGTCGGGCGGAAAGTCGACGTACGTCATCTCGGCCGGCGGCAGGACCTCGAGGCCTGATTCGTCCGCCAGCAGGGCGATGTTGAACTCGCGGCCCGGCAGCAGGTGCTCCACGAGCACCGGCTGGCCGGGGAACAGGCGATC
>DATIVB010000513.1:0-8256 GCA_035466375.1 Chondromyces sp. | reverse complement strand
TTCTTGGCCTCGATGTCCATCTGGCGCGCGATCTGGATGCGCTGCGCCTGCGGCGAGCCGGCGCCGTGCAGGGACTCGGTGAGGTAGCCTACCGCGTTGCGGCCCAGGGTCATGTTCTCGATCAGGCGCAGCATGCGGATGCGGCTTTCGGTCGGCACGTCGGCCCGCCCCCTGAGGTACTTCTCGAGGAGCGGCCCGGTCTCGGAGGACCGCAGGTCCTGCTCCGATGGGCAGGTGACCATGAGGCCGCCGGCGAGGTCCTGGGCCAGTCGGCCCATCTCGTAGGGGAAGCGGGTCACGTTGTGCTTGCAGACGTTGGCCAGCAGGCCGTCGTTCTCCCAGTTGCCGGCTGCGGTCCGGTGGGACTCGTGCGAGGCGGCGATGCCGGCGGCGAAAATGGTCTCGTTGAGGTGGCTCATCTCCACCAGCTTGTCGCGCACGTGCGACGGGTGCGGGACGCCGTTGTAATCGGTGATGGCGGCCGCAGCGCCGATGAGCACGTCGCCCACCCCGGTCTTGCACACGTAGCTGCGCCGGTGGTAGGCGGTGAAGCGCTCCACGAGCGGCGCCACGAACTCAGTCTCGCCGCACAGGAAGACCCGGCTCCAGGGCACGAAGACGTCGTCGATGACGATCAGCGCCTCCTGGCCGGCGAAGCGGGCGTTGCCGACGTCGATGTCGCCGCCCTCGAGCGCACGGGTGTCGCAGGACTGGCGGCCGTAGATGAAGGTCAGACCGGGGTCCTCGACCGGGATCGCGGCGCACACAGCGTAGTCGGCGTCCTCGGGGCGCAGCCGGATGGTGGGCATGACGATGATCCAGTGCGAGTTGACGCAACCGGTCTGGTGCGCCTTGGCGCCCCGGATCACGATCCCGTCCCCGCGGCGCTCGACGATGCGGGTGTACAGGTCCGGGTCGGCCTGCTCCGCCGGACCCTTGCTGCGGTCGCCCTTGGGGTCGGTCATCGCGCCACCCACCACCAGGTTGAGCTCCTGGCAGTGGTGAATGAAGCGCTTCAGCCTCTCGTGGTAGCCCGTCCGCTGCGCCCGGTCCACCTCGAAGGTCACCGAGTACATTGAGTTGAAGGCGTCCATACCGACGCAGCGCTGGAAGCAGGTGCCGGTGAGCTGCCCGAGCCGGCGCTGCATGCGATTCTGCATGACCACGTCGTCGACGCTTTCGGTGATGTGGAGGAATCGGTTGACCCGCCGGCCGCAGAGAGACGATTGGACGGTGGCCAGCTCCGGGTCCTCGAGTGCGAGGTCGTAGGTCGCGGCCATGGCATTGATGGAGGGACGGATCACCGGGTGGTCCACCGGTTCGGTCACCCGCTCCCCCATCAGGAAGACGCGGAGATCACGCCCGCGCAGGCTCGCCACGTACTCGTCGCCGCTTTCGATAGGCCGCTGATACCCCCCCGCCACGCCCTCGTTACGAACCGCGTCATCGGCCATAGTCGCCTCCCGGCGTTCACTCTCCGCCGAAATTTCATACTACACGGCCGCGCCCTTCGGGAGCCCGGCGGCGCGGCCCGGCGAGCGTCCCCGCACGAGCCGGCCAGCACCCAGTTCGAGGCCGCTCTCCTGCTATGATCCTGGAACCGAAATGACCAGTGGAGGCCTCCCATGACCGCGCCCATCAGCTTTTTCGAGCAGGTGAACATCAACTTCGACCGCGCCGCGGCGTTGACCTCCCACCCGCCGGGTCTGCTGGAGCAGATCAAGGCGATCAACAGCGTCATCCACTTCACCTTCCCCCTCAAGCGCGATGACGGGCGCATCGAGGTGATGCACGCGTGGCGTGCCGAGCACAGCCACCACATGCTGCCCTGCAAGGGCGGTATCCGTTACGCGGCGATGGTCAACGAGGACGAGGTCATGGCGCTGGCCGCGCTCATGACCTACAAGTGCGCCATCGTCGACGTACCCTTCGGCGGCGCCAAGGGCGGCGTCAAGATCTCGGCCCACGAGTACTCGGAGGGGGAGCTCGAGCGCATCACCCGCCGCTTCACCTTCGAGCTCTTCAAGAAGAACTTCATCGGCCCGGCCCTCGACGTTCCGGCGCCCGACTTCGCCACCGGCCCACGGGAGATGGGCTGGATCGCGGACACCTATGCCTCGCTGGCTCCGCACGACATCAACGCCCCCGGCTGCGTGACCGCCAAACCGCTCCAGCAGGGCGGCATCCAGGGCCGCACCGAGGCCACCGGCCGCGGCATCTTCTACGCGCTGCGCGAGGTCTGCAGCCTCGGCCGCGACATGCGCCCCCTCGAGCTCACGCCCGGCCTCGAGGGCAAGCGGGTCGTGGTCCAGGGCCTGGGCAACGTCGGCTACCACGCCGCCAAGTTCCTCGAGGAGGAGGGTGGGGCCGTCATCGTCGGTCTGGTGGAGTACGAGGGCGCGATCGCCAACCCCCGGGGGCTCAAGGTCGAGCAGGTCATGGCCCACCGCCGAGAGACCGGATCACTGCTCGACTTCCCGGGCGCAACCACCCTCGAGAGCCGCGAGGCAGGCCTCGAGCTCGACTGCGACATCCTCGTCCCGGCCGCCCTCGAGAATGCCATCACCATGGAGAACGCCCCGCGCATCAAGGCGCGGATCATCGCCGAAGGGGCCAATGGCCCGGTGTCGGCCGAGGCGAGCGAGCACCTCTTCAAGCGCGGAGTGATGGTGGTGCCCGACGCCTTCATCAACGCCGGCGGCGTCACCGTCTCGTACTTCGAGTGGCTCAAAAACCTGCAGCACATCCGCTTCGGCCGCATGGAGAAGCGATTCGAGGAGAAGGCGGCGCGCCAGATCCTCAACGCCATCGAGCACGCCACCGGGAGCTCGTTCTCGGACGAGGAGATCAACATCTTCGCGCACGGGGCCGACGAGATCGACCTCGTCAACTCCGGGCTCGAGGAGACCATGATCAAGGCCTACCATCAGATCCGGGAGATCAAGCAGCTGCACGAGGGCATCGATCTCCGCACCGCCTCGATGATCAGTGCCATCGACAAGATCGCGGCGGTCTACGCCCACCGGGGGATCTTCCCCTAGCCTTTTGCCCCGCGGACGGGGCAAAAGGGCGCAGAAGAAGAGGCAATTATTGGCCGATCTCGAACGGGATCCGGATCTCGCTTTCGGGAAGGTCGATGCCGAGGGTCCAGCGGCCGGGCTGGATGCCGCCCGGAACCTCGAAAAAGAGCTTGCCGAAGCAGCCGCGGATATCGCTCACCGTCACCTCGTCGAAGGCGACACCTCCCCCGGGCGTCACGAAGAACTGGATCGAGCACTCGATGCGGCTCGGGGGGAAGTAGTCCAGCGGATCGCTGTTGACGTTGCTCTTGGCGATCACCGGCCGCAGGGAGCCGTAGGCCTCGTTGAACTCGGTCTGCGTCGCGAGGGGGATCCGGTCGCCGGAGGGCGAGCGCAGGAAGACCGCGTCGCGAGTCACCCGGGCGCTCTGCCCATTGGGCGAGCTGAGCCCCACATCGAGGACCATCCACTCCTCACCGACCTGGGTGGACGCGAATCGATACCCGAGCACGGTCCAGAGCTGCGGGCCGAACTGCCGCAGGACGTACTCGCCCATGCGCTCGACGCCCGGGGTGTCGGTGGGGGTCGCGCTCGTGCAGCCGCTCGTCACCGCCAGGCCGGCTGCGGTGATCGCCAATATCGAGAGAGTCGCCATACGTTTCGATTTCATCGTGTCTCCTTTCACGTGCTCCGCGAACCACTCAACCAGTCAGCAAGAACAATGCCAATCCAGGATGCCCCTAGAGCCTCCTCCGAGGGCGCCGGGTGTCCATCATCGGAGACAGTTGAGCAACCGTGCGAGTCCGCCGAACATTCTCTGCCGGCGCTCGCCAACGGGGTAGCGGATACGCGTCGGGAGCGGGTATCCTGTGCGCGGGCGTTCGCGCGCCGGCCGGGTGAGTCGATCCTGTGTCAATGCGGCGTTCGGCAACCAGCGTCCGTTCCGCCTTCAGGAGGCCTGCATGGAGAAGCCCCGATACTACTTCACGGACGAACAGACGACAGCCAAGCTCGACTTCTCCAGGCTCGGGTTCGACTATGTGACCTGCCCATACCGTTTCGAGGCGGTGTACGAGCACGGGCTGTGGCGGGTGCGCGGCATCATCGAGGACCCCGCAGTCCATCTGCCCGAGGGCAGCCAGAGCCTGCACTACGGCCAGCAGCTGTTCGAGGGCATGAAGGTCCAGCGCGGGCCGGACGGCCGGGTCTATGCGTTCAGGCCCATGGAGAACGCGCGCCGGCTGAACCGCGGGGCGCGCTACCTGCAGGGGCCCGAGGTCCCGGGAGAGCTCTTCATCCGCGGCATCGAGGAGGTCACCCTCGCCAACCTGCCCTACGTGCCGCCGCACGGCAGCGGCGCCTCCCTCTACGTCCGCCCGATGTGGATCGGCGTCGGCGACAATGTCGGCGTCAAGCCCGCCACCCGGTACATTTTCCGCATCTTCGTCTGTCCGGTCGGTCCGTACTACAAAGGCGGCTTCGGACCCGACCAGGGCAAGACATTCATGGTCAGCCGATTCGACCGCGCGGCCCCGCACGGCACCGGCCACATCAAGGCCGGCGGCAATTACGCGTCGTCGTTCCACCCGGGGGCCGAGGCCAAGGCCGCGGGCTTCGTCGACGCCATTTACCTCGACCCCGTGGAGCACCGCTATATCGAGGAGATCGGCGCCGCCAACTTCCTCGGCTTCAGGGGCGACACCCTGGTCACGCCCGATTCCGCCAGCATCCTGCGGTCGATCACCCGGGCCTCGCTGCTGGAGATCGCCTCAGAGATCTTCGATTGGCCGACCGAGGAGCGCGCGATCGACATCGACGAGCTCGAGCACTTCGCGGCCGCGGCCTGCTGCGGGACGGCCGCCGTGCTGTGCTGGGTGTCGAAGATCGTCGACGGCGAGCGCCACTGGGACTTCCCATTCGATGACCGTTGGCGGCAGCTCTACGAGGCCCTGACCGGGATCCAGACCGCGGCCCGCGACGATCCTTTCGGCTGGCGGCACGAGATCACGGGCTGAGCGCCTCCACCGCCTCGCTCCGGCTTTCGAAGATCGAGAAGATCTCGTCGAGGCGGGTCAGGCGCAGCAGGCTCATGATCCGGGGATGGGGGCGCAGCAGGGCCAGACGCCGGCCCTCGTTTTCGAATCGTTGGAGGTAGCCCACGAGCTCGCCGAGTCCGGTCGAATCGACACCGTCGATTCCGGACATGTCGAGCAGGACGGCGGGGGCTTCGGACTCGAGCAGCTCCTGGAGATACGACGAGAAACGGCGCGCTGAATCGCCGAAGTTGATGACGCCCCTGACGACGACGATGATCACATCACGGTCTTCCGTCCTCTCAATCTCCATGGCTGCTTCCCTTCAGCTCAGCTGTGTCGCGGCCCATTGTACGGCCCGCCGCAAAGGCCGGGCAAGAGCGCACCCCGGAGCCACCGGTCCGCAGCACCGGGCCGGCGGCGCGTTTCAAAACGGCCACCACGGCCGGCGCCGACCGGCTACCCCGGCGTCGCCGACCGGCGCCGCAGCGGCCTCGAGCGCCCGCCGCCGCTCGTCGGCGTCGCGCTCCACGAGCAGGCTACCGGCCGACTCGACGCGTTCGAGAAGCTCCGGGGCCGAGTTGAGGATCAGGACGTCGAGGTGAACGGCCTCGGGCAGGACATCGGCCACGATCTCCGACACCAGGTTCAGGGACATGCGCAGCGAGCGCATCGCCGCCGGCTGGAGCCACACGAAGAGCGCCGGCGACATCCCCTCCGGCGCCCCCGGCACCTCGAGGTCCACGAGGTGCGCGAAGGCCACGTCGGGGCAGCGCTCGAGCCCGGAACGGAGCGCAGCCGTGACGTCGTGGTCCAGTGGGTGGGACGGGGGGCGGACGATGATCGACCGGTCGGAGTCGGTCATGCGGCCATCATACCCTGCGGTCCTGGTGCCGCGCGCCGTTTCCGGTTAGGGTTGTGCAGTGGTCGCGTACCTCGTGCTGGCCGCCCTCCTGGCGGGTTCCAGCGCCGTCGGTGACGGCGCCGAGAGCTTCGTGGCCGCCCTCCAACGCGCCCGTGAAGCCGCATTGGCGCACCGATACACCGAGGTGATCGACACGCTGACTCCGTTCAGCAGCGCCGCGGATCCGGAGGTCCGCTACACGGCAACGGCCGAGATCGGCCGCGCCTGGTACCACCTCGGCGCCTATCCGGTTGCCAACCGCGCCTTCCGCGAGGCGGTGGCCATCCACCCCGACCGGGCCGAGACCGCGATCTACCTGCTCGCCACCTCGCACCTGACCGGCGACACGGAGCAGGCGCTCATGGTGCTCGGCGCACTGCTCGCGAGCGGCGCCCGGGACCTCTACCTCGCCGTCACTCTGACCGGCACCCGGCGTTTCTTCCAGGACCCCGAAATCGTCGACCTGCTCGAGCGGCACGCCGTTCCTCTCGAGGTGCGGATCGAAACCGGGTCGGTGATGGCGGCCACGCTGCGCGATTCCCGCGAGCGGGTGCTCGAGGCCCTCGGCGTCGGAGGCGATGCGGGGGGCGGCCGCAGCCTCACCGCCGAGGCAGGGCCGGCACTCATCTGGGCCTTCCTCTTCGACCGCGACGAGCACCTTTCTGAAATCGTGCTCCACGCGCAGAATCTCCTCTTGTACACGCCGTACAGGCTGCAGTTCGGCGGCGGCATCGATTGGCGGGCGAGCCCGGCAGCCGCGATCGCGGCCTGGGGCCCGCCGTTCTCGTCGCGCCCGTCAGAAGACGGCGGCGTCGAGATGTCCTGGGAATTCGGAGACCATCTCATGACCGTCGAGTTCGCACGCCCCGGCGCCTACGAACCGGCCGACCGGCCGCCCGGAGCCGCCATGATCCGCCTCGTCCGGTTCCGCGCCCACGCCAGGTCAGCCCCTGATAGGATTGAGTGATGACCGACGGCACGTCCTCCTTCGCCGGCAAGCTCCTCATCGCCATGCCGAATCTCGCGGACCCGAACTTCTGGCGTTCGGTCGTCCTGCTCGGCGTGCACTCCGGCGATGAGGGGGCGTTCGGCCTGATCGTCAACCGTCGGCTCGACGTCGACATGCGCGAGATCCTCAGCGAGCTCGGCGAGGAGACCGCGGCCGAAGCCCTGCCCGGGGTGTTCGCCGGCGGCCCGGTCCAACCCAGCCATGGATTCGTGCTCTTCGAACGGGGCGAGATCGCGGCCAATGCCGAGGACATCGCCGTCTCCGAGGACATCGTCCTCTCGGGGAGCATCGAGACCCTGACCCGCTTGGCCCGCGGCTCGGCGCGCAGCCGTTACTTCCTGCTCCTCGGGTACGCCGGCTGGCACCCCGGCCAACTGGAACGCGAGATCGAGGAGAACTCGTGGGTCATCGCGCCCCTCGAGCCCTCGCTGCTGTTCGACGTGCCGGTCGAGGAGCGCTGGTCCGAGGCCCTGAGGTCCATCGGGATCGAGCCGGGAACCCTGGTCGACGCCGGTTCCACCGAGCCGAGCTGAACC
This sequence comes from Chondromyces sp., assembly GCA_035466375.1. Taxonomy (GTDB): domain Bacteria; phylum Acidobacteriota; class Thermoanaerobaculia; order Thermoanaerobaculales; family Sulfomarinibacteraceae; genus Sulfomarinibacter. The sequence continues at coordinate 754 of DATIVB010000513.1, read as the reverse complement.
GCCGCGTCGTCCGGCGCGTCTCGAGCGACTGTTCGGATCGGATCGAAAAACCCGGCCGCGGGGGCCGGGTTGATTCGGAGTGGGAGGGCCGGTTCAGCCTGTTCGGAAGGATCAAGACGATGGGAAATTAAGGTTAGCCTTGAAAAGGTAGGCCTTTTGTAGGCGGGCATACAAGGTGGCTAGCTTCCCCGGACCCATCCCTTTCTCAATTGATGCCTCAGTCTACCATTAGGACGAATCGATGTCCAGTCTAATCTCAGAAAAATCACTGATTTGCAACTCCTTTTGATAGCAAGGGTTTCAGTTTCTCGCACGAGCGAAAGACCTGTTACAGCGACTCTCCGTCCGGCACCTCTTCGAGCACGATCTCGAGCTCCAACACCTGTCCGGGCCGGAGATCGATCGTCCGCGTATCGCCGGTGTGGCCGGGCGCCTCGACCTTGATGGTGTGGCTGCCGGCCGCAATTGCCAGCGGCGCTTCCATCTTCGCGAGCTCGCCGCCGCTGGCCACGAAGGCCCCGTCGATCCACACCGCCGCGCTGGGCGGCCGCACCCGCAGCCGCAATGCTGCGGCCAGCGCGTTCGTGTCGTCGGCGCCCGCGCCGCGGCCGCCGGTGTCGGGCCGCAGGCTCGGATCGGGCCCCCTGCGAGGCGTGTCCGACCCCGCCGGGGCGGACTCGGCCACCGGTGCATACACTCGCTCCAGTGGCTTGCCCCGGCCGAACGACCTGTCGTCCGGCCCGGCGGACGCCCC
>DATIVB010000512.1:0-1760 GCA_035466375.1 Chondromyces sp. | reverse complement strand
CGGCACCTGAGAACCGTCTCTCGCGATGTGCTGCCCGCCCCATGCCGAGACGTTCGGGCGCGGAGGCGACGGAGAATTGAGGGACCGTTGGCGAAGTCGTGGGGTTTTGTTGGGGATCCGGAACGAGGGCGAGCTCGCGGTGGTCTTCCATTGACTTTGACGGCTAGTCTCAGTTTCAGCGGGCGCTGTCGGCGATTCGCGCCGACTGGTCTACACTGTCGGACCTGGACGATGGAACGCTTCGGACGCTACATCCTGGTCGACAAGATCTCCTCGGGGGGTATGGCCGACGTCTACCGCGCCAAGGTGGTGGGGATCCGCGGATTCACCAAAACGGTGGCCATCAAGCGCATCCACCCGCACCTGCTGGAGCGGACGCGGTTCCTGCGCATGTTCACCGACGAAGCCAAGATCGCCTCGCGCCTGGTCCACCCCAACATCGTCCAGATCTACGACCTCGGCGAAGCGGACGGGTTGCCCTACATCGCCATGGAGTACGTGCCCGGCCGCGACCTCTTCCGGGTGCTGCAGCGGCTGATCCACCTCGAGCGCCGCTGCCCGTGGCGGTTGGCGACCCGCATCGTCAACGAGGTCTGCACCGGGCTTCACTTCGCGCACGAGTTCCGCTCGCCCGACGGCCAGCCGCAGGAGATCGTCCACCGCGACGTCAGCCCCCGCAACGTGATCCTCTCGTACAACGGCGAGATCAAGCTCACCGACTTCGGCGTCGCCCGCGCGCGCGACCGCGAGGAGCACACCGAGCACGGCATCATCAAGGGCAAGGTGCGCTACCTGAGCCCCGAGGCCGCCTACGCCCGGGAGGTGGACCGGCGCTCGGACCTGTTCTCGCTCGGCATCGTGTTTGCCGAGATGCTGCTCATGGAGCCGCTGCGTTCCGGCCCCAACGAGATGGCGATGCTGCTCGACATCCGCAAAGGTGAGTTCGACCGCGCCCGCTTCAAGCCGATCCCGAAGCCCCTGCGGGCGGTGCTCAACCGTGCCCTCGAGGTGGACCCCGCCGACCGGTTCGCGACCGCCCTCGACTTCGCGGTGGATCTCGCCACCCGCTACGACGACTCATCGCTGCCGATGTCGGAGGCCGAGGTCTCGACCTTCATGCACTCCCTCTTCGACGAAGACATCGCCAAGGAGGAGGCTCGGGACAAGGAGGTCGAGGACGAGCTGCTGCAGCAGAGCGACGAGCTCGAGCTGAAGGCGCCCGGTACGGGGCCCGCCGAGGTCACACGAGTCAGCGGGCTCAACCCGCTCAACATCTTCAGCTCACGGAGCGCGGGTCCGGTGGCGGTCCCGGCCCTGCCGGTGGAAGACCAGCGCCCCGCCAAGGCGACCCGGGAGGGCTCGCTGCACGAGACCTCGTTGGTCCGCCTGCTGCACGAGATCAACGAGGCCAGGATCTCGGGCATCCTCGACCTCCGCCGCGACCCGATCAAGAAGTCGCTCGAGATCGAGGACGGCAATCCCGTGTTCGCCAACTCCAACGTCGAGAGTGAGCTCTTCGGGGAGCACCTCGTGGCCCAGGGCGTGCTGTCGCGCGAGCAGCACCGGGAGATCCTGGACTTCGCGGCCCGCAAGGCGCTGCGCTTCACCGAGGCCCTGCTCGAGCTCGGCGCCTGCACGCCCAACGTGCTCTTCCAGGAGCTCAGCGGCCAGGTGCGCAACCGGATCCTCGATCTCTTCAGCTGGATCTCCGGCACCTTCGCCCTCTACGTCGACGCGCCGATCGCCGAGACCGGGCTGCC
>DATIVB010000511.1:0-2952 GCA_035466375.1 Chondromyces sp. | reverse complement strand
CTCGAGCTCCTCGGGGTTGAAGAAGCCGGTGCCGGCGAGCAGGCGGCTCACCGCGCTGCGGTCTGCGGGCTCGATGCCGCGGCGAACGGTTATCGGTGAGGGTGTCGGGTCGGCGTTCATGATCTCCATCCGGCGGCAGTGAGAACCCGCCGCACGACGTCGGGGGGTTCGATTCCGGCCGCTGACGCCGCGGCGGCGAAGCCGGCGTCGGGCGAAATGCAGGGGTTGGCGTTGACCTCGAGGACGCACGGCGCGCCGTCCTCGTCGAGTCGGATGTCGACGCGGCCGTAGCCGGAGAGCCCGCAGGCCGTCCAGGCGCGGCGGGCGACCGTCTCGAGCTCCGACCGCAGCGCCGCCTCGCTTCCGTTGAGGAAGACGCGCACGGTGTTGCGGTAGGTGAAGGAGGTCTGGTCCCACTTGGCCTCCCAGCCGAGGATGCGGGGACGGTCGGGCGGGAAGTCGACGTACGTCATCTCGGCCGGCGGCAGGACCTCGAGGCCGGATCCGTCCGCCAGCAGCGCGATGTTGAACTCGCGGCCCGGCAGCAGGTGCTCCACGAGCACCGGCTGGCCGGCGAACCGGCGAGCCAGCTCGCGGGCGCGATCCAGCGCCAGCTCGCGGTCCGCTGTCACCGCCCCGTCGTCGAGCCCGAGGGAGGCGTCCTCGAGGGCGGGCTTGAGGATCCACGGCGGCGGCACACGGTCGAGAACCTCCGGCAGGTCGGGGTCGAGCAGCCCGCCGGGGGCCACCGCGACCCCGCTGCGCGCGAGGGTGTGGCGGGTCAGAGCCTTGTCGGTGGTGGCGCGGATCGTCGCGGCCGACGACCCGGTGACTCGAAGTCCGAGGCGCTCGAAGGCCGCCGCCGCCTCCACCTGGAAGCCGGGACGCCCGGGGGGCGACTCGACGAGATTGACGACGGTATCGGCGCCGTCCACGGCAGCGGCGTCGACCCCCCGATCGTCAATCGCCAGGACGCGGTACGGCGCCCCGAGGGCCTCGAGGCCGGCGGTTACGAAGCCGACCTGGGCGAGGACGTCCTGCGTCGAGAGGTCGTCGCAGGCCGCGACTGCGTTATGGGCAACCAGGATGGGGCGCATGGTTCGAGCTCGTACCTTTCTTTGGCCGCGGTGACGATCTCGCCGAGGAGCTCGTCGTAGGACAGGCCTGCCATGCGGGCCATGATGGGCAGGTCGGAGCGCACCGGGTGGAGGCCGGGGAGCGGGTTGACCTCGAGGAACGAGAGCTTGCCGGTGGTATCGCAGCGCATGTCCACGCGGGCGGCGTCGCGGCAGTCCAACGCCTCGAACACCCCGAGCGCCAGCCGCGCGGCCTCGTCGGCCAGCGGCTCGCCTGCCACCAGGCGGTACTCCATCCGGTCCAGGTACTCGTCCTTGTTGAGCTGGGTGTAGGCGTCGACCTCGGAACGCTCGGTCCACACCACCTCCATCACCGCCACGACGCGCGTCCGGGGGCCGTTTCCGATCACGCCGACGGTGACCTCGCGGCCGGGCAGCAGCTCCTCGACCAGCAGCCCGGTCGGAAAGTCCGGAAGCAGTCTGGCGCAGGTCTTCGTCAGCTGCCTGCGGTTGGCGACGATGGAGTAGGCGCCGACGCCTTTCGAGCTGCCCTCGGCGAGCGGCTTGACGAACATCGGGCCGCCGTTGATCCGGGCGTGGATGTCCGACAGGGACCGCACCACGATGAAGCCCGGTGTCGGCAGGCCGGCGTCGCGCACGATGCGCTTGGCCAGGGATTTGTCGAGGGTGAGCCCGCAGGTCACCGGGTCCGAGAAGGTGTAAGGCTGGTCGAAGAGCTCGCACAGCGCCGGCACCTGCGCCTCACGGGCGCGCCCGCGCAGGCCCTCGGTGACGTTGAATACCAGGTCCCAGCGGTCGCCGGCCACCAGCCGCGCGGCCAGGGCGCGGCCGCGGCCGACCCGCTCGACGCGGTGGCCGAGCCCGGAGAGCGTCTTCTGGAGCCCGGAGATCACGCCCTCGTCGTCGAACTCGGCCACCTCGAGGGCGGTGTGGCCGGCGGCGAGGTACTCCTCTTTGCTGTCGTAGCAGAGGCCGATCGAGAGGCTCATCGTGTTCACCCCATTTCCGGCGGGTCGAGGTAGGTGAAGACCTCCCCGGCCCAGTTGCGAAGCTGCCAGGTGCTGCCGTCCCGCCCCACCACCGTTTCCGGCTGGACCGGGATCTTGCCGCCGCCGCCGGGCGCATCCACGACGTAGGTGGGCACCGCGTAGCCACTGGTGTGGCCGCGGAGCTGTGCCATGAGATCGATGCCTTTGCCGATCGAGGTGCGGAGGTGGGCGGTGCCCACCACCGGGTCGGCCTGGTAGAGGTAGTAGGGGCGCACCCGGATCTTGAGCAGGCCGTGGAAGAGCTTTTTCAGGACCTCGGCGTCGTCGTTGACGCCGCGCAGCAGCACGGTCTGGCTGCCGAGCGGGATGCCGGCATCGGCCAGCAGGTCGCAGGCCGCCGCGACCTCCGGCGTCAGCTCGGCCGGGTGCGAGAAGTGGAGCGACAGCCACACGCGGTGGCGCCGCAGCAGGGCCGCGAGCTCGGGCGTGATGCGCTGCGGAAGGAAGCCGGGGACGCGGCTGCCGATGCGCACGAACTCGATGTGCTCGATCTCGCGGATCGAGCCGAGCAGGGCGTCGAGCCGGTCCTCCGACATCAGGAGCGGGTCGCCGCCGGACAGCAGCACGTCCCGCACCTCGGTGTGCGCACGCAGGTAGTCGAGAATGGCCTCCATGCGTCGCGGCAGCGGGTCGAGCGAGCCCTGACTGACGAGCCGCGAGCGCGTGCAGTAACGGCAGTAGGCGGCGCAGGTGTCGAGGGCCAGCAGCAGCACGCGGTCCGGGTAGCGGTGGACCAGGCCCTCGACCGCCGACGAGTGGTCCTCGCCGCACGGGTCCTCCATGTCGCCGGAGCTGACCACGAACTC
>DATIVB010000510.1:0-8846 GCA_035466375.1 Chondromyces sp. | reverse complement strand
GTTTCGAGGTAGCGGTGCACGAAGCTCACCGCGACGGCCCCCTGGCCCACCGCCGAGGCCACCCGCCGGACCACGCCGTGGCGCACGTCGCCGGCGGCGAAGATGCCCGGGACGCTGGTCTCGAGCAGGAAAGGGTCTCGCCTGAGTGTCCAGTTCGCGGGACGGCGCCCGTCGCGCAGCAAATCGGGCCCGGTGAGGATGAAGCCCTCCGGCGTGCGCTCCACGAGCCCGGCCACGATCTCGGAGTGCGGGACGGCGCCGATGAAGATGAAGATGGCGTCGGCGGGCAAGGTCTCGGTCGCCCCGGACGCGTTGTTGCGCAGGGTGACGGTCTCGAGGCGGTCGGCGCCGCTGACGCCGACGATCTCGGTGTTGGCCTGCAGCGAGATGTTCTTCGCGTGCTCGATCTGGTCGATCAGGTACTTCGACATGCTCTTCTTCAGCGAGTCGCCGCGGATGAGGATGGTGACCTCGCTGGCGTAGCGTGACAGGAACATGGCGCCCTGACCGGCGGAGTTGGCGCCTCCTACCACGAACACCTTGCTGCCCTGGTAGTGGACCGCTTCCGAGGTGGCAGCGCCGTAGTAGACCGAGGCCCCCACCAGGGGCGACATCCCGGGCACGTCGAGCTCGCGCACCTTGACGCCGCTGGCGATCAGGAGGGCGTGGCAGCGCAGCTCGCTGCCGTCGTCCAGGGTGACGATCCGGTAGGAGTCCTCGACGCGCAGGCCGACCACCTCTTGCGCGGTGAGGATCTCGGCGCCGAGACGCTTGGCCTGGGTCGCCGCCCGCCGCGCCAGGTCGGCGCCGCTGATGCCGTGCGGAAAGCCCAGGTAGTTCTCGATCCTGGCGCTGGTCCCCGCCTGGCCGCCGGCCGTCTCCATCTCCACCACCACGGTGCGCAGCCCCTCGGAGGCCCCGTAAACGGCGGCCGCCAGCCCGGCCGGCCCGGCCCCGATGATGATGAAATCGTAGAAGGGCTGCAGCGCCGGCGTCCGCAGCCCCACCTTCTCGGCCAGCGCGCGGACGTCCGGGTCCACCAGGGTGGTGCCGTCGGGGAAGAACACCACCGGCAGCCGCGGTCCGCCTTCGACCGCCGTCTCCACCAGCTCGCGGGCCACGGCGTCGCGCTCGATGTCCAGCCACTTGTATGGGATCTGGCTGCGGGCGAGGAACTCCTTGACGGCGTGGGCGCCCGCCGACCACAGCGTGCCGGCGACCCGGATACCGTCGTAGGGCACCGGGACGCTGGCCGCCCAGTCGCTGAGCAGGTCGTCCAGCACCGGGTAGAGCCGCTCCTCCGGGGGGTCCCAGGGCTTCATGAGGTAGTAGTCGAGGTCGATGGCGTTGATGCTGGCGATGGCCGCGTCGGTGTCGGCGTAGGCGGTCAGCAGCACCCGCTTCGACTCCGGGTAGAGCTTGATGGCCTCGACCAGGAACTCGACGCCGCTCATGGCGGGCATGCGCTGGTCGACCAGGAAGAGCGCCACCGGCGTGTCGCGCTTCTTGAACTCCCGCACCGCCTCGAGCGCGTCCACTCCCGAGCCCGCCTTCACGATCCGGTAGTCCTTCTGGTAGTGCGCCTGCAGGTCGCGCGCGATGGCGTTGAGCACGTGCAACTCGTCGTCGATGGTCATGAGGACCGGTTTGGCCATCCCTCTCTCCCCTTGCCCGTCCGCCTCACTCGGCGGGGCTGAAGTCAATCGGCAGCCGCACCGAGAAGCAGGTGCTCCCCGGGCTCGACCTCACGCTGATCTCGCCCTGGTGCTTCTGGACAATGAGGTTGCGGCTGATGTTGAGGCCGAGGCCGGTGCCCTCTCCCGGGCCCTTCGTGGTGAAGAACGGGTCGAAGATCCTGGACAGGTTCTCGGCCGGAATGCCCGGGCCGTCGTCCTCGATCTCGACCACGATCCACGGGCCGTCCCGCCGCGTCCTGACGACCAGGGTGCCCTCGCCGCCCATGGCGTCGATGGCGTTGTCGATGATGTTGGTCCACACCTGGTTGAGCTCGCTGGCGTATGCCTCGATGACCGGAAGATCCTCGGCGTACTCCCGAATGACGGTGACGCCCTTCTTGATCTTGTTGTGGAGGATGATGAGGGTGTTGTCGAGTCCCTCGCGGACATCCACCGACTGCACCGGCGCCTGGTCCATGTAGGTGTAGTTCTTGAGCGCCTTGACGAGCTCGACGATGCGGCTGGTGCCGAGCCCGATCTCGCCCACCAGGCTGTAGATGGCGAACATGCAGCTCAGCCACTCGACGACCAGCGAGAAGAACTGTTCCGGGAAGATGCCTGCCAGCGACTCGAGATGGTCGCTGTCGTAGCCGAGGCTCACCAGGGCCGGCACCAGCTCGCCGCTGGTGTCGATGCCCCGTCCCGCCAGCCACGCTTCGAGGGCGACCTCGCGATCGCTGCGCTCGAGGGCCGTCATCCCGACCGGCTTGCGGGCGCGCTCGCGCACGATGCGGTAGAGCTCCACCAGGTGGTCGATCTGGGCGCCGTCGAGCTGCTGCTGGCCGAGCCGCAGGTGGATGCCCTGCAGCTGTGAGAACGTCGCCTGCAGCTGGGCGGCGCTGCGCTGCGCGGCCGAGGCGGGGTTGTTGAGCTCGTGCGCCATGCCGGCACTGAGCTTGCCCAGCGAGGCCATCTTCTCCTGGATGATGAGCTGGTTGTGCACCTCGTTCAGCTGCTGCAGCGTCTCCTCCAGGACCTCGTTCTTGCGCCGCATCTCCTCGGTCTTCTCGCGCAGCTGCTGCTCGCTCTGGCGGAGCGCCTCCTCGGCGCGCTTACGCTCGCCGATGTCGCGGATGATGCCCGTGTAATAGCGCTCATCGCGCACAGTCCAGGTGGACAGCGAGAGCTCGATGGGGACCTCGTCGCCGGCCTTGGTGCGAGCGGAGAGCTCCACCGTCTTGCCGATCGCATGCGCTTCTCCGGTAGCCGTGTAGCGCGCCATGCCGTTGCGGTGGGCCTCGTGGAAACGCTCCGGGATGATGATCTCGAGGCGCCGGCCGATGACCTCGTCCTCGGAGTAGCCGAGGATCCGGGTGGCCGCCGAGTTCCAGCTGATGATCACGCCGGTGTGGTCGGCCGAGATGATGGCGTCGATGGCCGACTCGGTGACCGAGCGGAACTTCTGCTCGGCCTGCTTGCGCTCGGAGATGTCGCGGATGATGCCGGTGTAGTAGCGCGTCTCGTCGAGAAACCAGGTCGCCAGCGACAGCTCCACTGGAAACTCGGAGCCGTCCTTGCGGATCGCGGCGAGCTCGACGGTCTTGCCGATGACGTGGCTCGGCCCGCCCGATGTCACCCGCCGCATGCCCTCCTGGTGGCTCCTCCGGAAACGCTCGGGGATGATGATCTCGATGGGCCGGCCGATGGCCTCGGCCTCGGTGTATCCGAAGAGGGCGGTCGCGGCGCTGTTCCAGGAGCGGATCCTGCCCTCGGCGTCGCCGGAGATGATGGCGTCGATGGCCGACTCCATCACCGAGCGGAACTTGGCCTCCGATTCGCGGAGGGCCATGCGCACCTTCGACACCGTCACCTGGCGCTCGATCCGCGCCAGCACCTCGCGCGCGTCGAAGGGCTTGAGAATGAGGTCGTCGCCCGCCTCGAGGCCCTTGACGCGGGCCTCGACATCGTCGAGGGCGGTCATGAAGATCACCGGCAGATCGCGCCCGTGCTGGGTCTGCTTGAGCTCGCCGAGGACCTCGTACGGATCGCTGTGGGCGAGGTGGGTGTCGAGCAGCACCAGGTTGGCGTCGGCCGCGGCGATGGCCTCGAGCACGTGCGCGCCGCTGGCCGCCCGATCGACGTCGTACCCGTCCTTCTGGAGGAGCTCCTGCAGCGCTTCGGCGCTGGATGCATCGTCGTCGACGATCAGGACATGTCCGCGGTCGGACACCGGCCGGCCTCCCGGAGAGCTGGGTTCGAGTTGCTGAGATTGTAACCCGGTATTGTCACTCCGTGCATGTTTGGGAGACGATCGAACGTTGGAACGTTGGAACGTTTCGAATTTCGGATTTCGGATTTCGGATTCCGGATTTCCCACCCGCCCGAGGTTGAACCACCAAGACACCAAGTCACCAAGATATTTACGAAGAGAGTCCTTGGTGTTTTTCTTGGTGTCTTGGTGCCTTAGTGGTTGCGACGGCTCGCGCTGACGCCCCCGAAGGCGACAGTGTCTGGTCACCGGTCGGCTCGGCTTGGCCACGCCGCGGTCGCGTCGCCTGCTCGCTGCCCCGGCCGCTGTCGCGGTCGCTGCCCACTGCCCCTGGAGCTGCCACTGTCATCTGCCGCTGTCATCTGCCGCTGTCACTGAACCTGGAATCGGGGACGGGAACGGGGACGGGAACGGGAACGGAAACGGGTCGAACCCGATGCCTCCATTTCATGCACTTCCGGATGAGCCGAACGATTGAGGCCTCCGGCGCCGGACGGGGTCAGGGCTCGAGGCGCTGCAGGTCGGCTACGGCGCCGCAGGCTTCGAAGAGCTCGCGCGCCCGCTCGCGGTCGGCCCCGGCGGCGGCGCCCTCCGTGAGTGCTCCGCGCAGCTCCAGGGTCCGACCGAGCTCGATGCGGCTGCCGAGCCGGTCGAAGATCTCCACCGCGGCGTCGAGCTCCGCGCGCGCCGCCCCGTCGTCGCCGCCAGCCGCGCGCAGGCGGGCGCTCACCCGCGACGCCAGCGCCTCGAAGTGGGACATGCCGGCCTTGCGGGCCATCTCCAGCGTGCGCAGATTGCGCGCCTCGGCCTCGTCGAGGCGCTGCTCCGCGATCAGCGACTCGCAGATCACGGCGCTCAGCCAGACCGGGTTGACCCGCTCGTCGGTCCCTTCCAGGACCCTCTCGTCCTCGAGCGCGTGCTCGATCGCCGCCCGGTGGTCGCCGGCGCGCTGGGCGACGTAGGCGCGGACCCGCAGCGCCTCCGCGTGGCCGCTCTTGAGGCCGAGCGCCGCGGCCCGCTCGAGCCAGCGCTCCGCAAGCGCGACGGCCTCGTCGATGCGTCCGGCGTCGGCCGCGATCAGCGCCTTCCAGCTGCCGAGAAAGACCGCCAGCCGCTCGTCGCCGAGGCGGTCGGCGAGCTCGATGCCCTCGTCGGCGCAGGCCTCGGCGGCGGCGAGCTCGCCGAGGCCGATGCGGGCGTACGTGGCGCCGAGGTGGTTCCAGGCCAGGCGGTCCGAGGAGCACGCCTTGCGGCCGAGCTCGAGGTGGCGGACGGAGTGCTCGATCGCCTCGCTCCAGCGGCCGCGCATGAAGGCGTTCTCCATATGGAACTCGACGCCGATCGACTCGACGTTGGGGTTGTCGTTCTCGGCGCCGAGGTCGATGCAGCGTTGCGCCCAGCCGTTGCTCTCCTCGAACTCGACGAGGTGCTGGTAGGCGCCGGCCAGGTAGCCGTAGATCCACCCCAGGAGCATCGCATCGCCCACCCGCTCGGCGGGCTCGACTGCCTGGTGGAGGAGCTCGGCGGCCTTCGCGGACTGGCCGTGGTAGTGGTGGAAGCGGGCCTCGATCATGGTCGCCCGCGCGACCTCGGCGGGCTGGGTCTCTGGGTCGAGAGCGGCCCGTGCCTCGGCGACGTAGGCGAGGGCGCGGCGGTCGCCCACCACCACGTAGCACTCGCCGACCAGGCACTTGAGGCGCACCGACTCGGTCGGATCGGTCGTGGCGGCCAGCGCCCGCTCGTAGTACTCGGCGGCGGCCAACGGCTCGCCCTTGAGGGCGTAGACCTCGCCCATGGCGGCGTCGATCCGCGGCAGCTGGTCGGCGCGGTCCGAGGCCTCGGCGCACTCGCGCGCCCGCTCGTAGAGCCGCAGCGAGTCGCCGTAGGCGTAGAGGCTGGCGGCGTCCGCCGCGGCCTGCATGGCGTACTCGAATCCGCGCTCCAGGCAGCCGCCCTCCATGGCGTGGTGGGCGAGGTCCTCGACCGCCACCCGCCCGCCCTGTTCGCGAAGCGCCTCGAGGGCGTTGGCAACGCGGTAGTGGAGGCGGCGGCGGCGGATCGGGTTGAGCTCGTGGTAGAGCACCTCGCGGATCTTGTCGTGGGTGAAGGCGACGGTCTCGCCGGCGGCCGCCTCCAGGAGCTGCGCCGCCACGGCCTCGTCCACGGCGTCCAGCAGCTCATCCTCGGAGCGGTCGGAGACCGCCGCGAGCTCGGAGAATTCGAAGCTCTTGCCGAGGATGGCGGCGGTGCGGAGGACCTCGGTGGTGCGCTCGCTGAGGTGGTCGAGACGGCGGCCGATGGCGGCCTTGACGCCCTGGGGCAGCACCAGCTCGCTCGAGTCGCGCCGGCACCAGCCGCCGATCTCGCAGACGATCTGCCCCTCGTCCACCAGGGTCTTGACGATCTCCTCGATGAAGAATGGGTTGCCTTCGGTCTCGCGGTGGATGCTGGCCGCGAGGTCGTCGCTGACCTCGCTCTGTCCGAGGAGGACCTTCAGCATGGCCGCGGTGGCGGCGGCGTCGAGCCGCCGCAGGTGCACGCGGGTCGCCGCCCGTTCCCGGTTCCAGGAGTCCAGGGCCTCGGCCAGCGGGTGCGAGCGGTCGAGGTCGGTCTCGCGGTAGCAGCCCAGGACCAGCACCCGCTCGCGGTCCACCACCCGCACCAGGTAGTGGAGCAGGCTCAGCGAGGCCTGGTCGGCCCACTGCAGGTCGTCGACGAACAGCAGCATCCCCTTCGGCCGTGCCAGGTTGATCAGGCAGCGGGCGACGCCGTCGAAGAGCCGCAGGCGCTGCTCGGCGGCTGACAGCTCCGGGCCCTCGGGGAAGGGCCCGATGCGGCTCTCGAGCTCGGGGGCGAGCCGGGCGAGCTCGGCGCCGGCGCTCCCGGCGGCGGCGCGGAGCTCGTCGTCGGAGCTCTCGTGGACCCAGGTGCGGAGGGCCTCGATGAAGGGCAGGTACGGGGTGGCGGCCTCGAGCTCGTAGCAGCCGCCGCGGAGCACGCTGCCGCCGGTGATGCGGGCGTAGTCCACGAGCTCGCGCGCCAGCCGGCTCTTGCCAGAGCCCGGCTCGCCCGAGACCAGCACCAGGCCGCCGCGCCCGGCGGCGGCGGCGGACCACGCGCGGCGCAGCACGGCGAGCTCGACGTCGCGGCCGACCAGGCGGCCGCGGACGAGCCCGCCGAGGGCTCCGGAGACGGCGGCCGGTGCCGACGCGGCCCCGGGGTCCGACGCGAGGACCTCGGCCACCTCGGCTGCACTGGCGAAGCGGTCGTCGGGGTTCTTGGCGAGCAGCCGCAGAATGGCCGCCTCGAGGTGCTCGGGGAGGTCCGCGCGATAGGTGCGGGGCGGCACCACCGGCGCGTGCAGGTGCTGGGAGAGAACGGCCAGGGCGTTGTCGCCGTCGAAGGGCAGGCGACCGGTGGTGAGCTCGTACAGCATGACGCCGAGGGCGTAGAGGTCGGTGCGGGCGTCGACCTCGCGGCCGAGCGCCTGCTCCGGGGCCATGTACGCGACGGTGCCGGTGATGCCGCCGGCGCGGGTGATGCGGACGCCGCGCTCGCGGACGGCGAGCCCGAGGTCGACGATCTTGACCGCGGGCTTGCGGGGCGCGCCAGAGAGGAGGATGTTGGCCGGCTTGAGGTCGCGGTGGACGAGTCCGTGCTGGTGGGCGTGGACGAGGGCGTCGCAGATCTGCAGTGCCAGCGCGACGATCTCCTCGAGGCTCTCCGGCTTGCACTGCTTGAGGCTGGGGCCTTCCACCAGCTCCATGACGAAGTACGGCATGCCCTCGTGCACTCCCACGTCGTGCACGGCGACCACGTGCGGGTGGCTGAGGGCGGCCGCGGCGCGGGCCTCGCGGAGGAGGCGCTCGCGGGCGTCGTCGGCCTCGAGGTGCGTGGCCATCACCTTGACCGCGACCGGACGCTCGAGCTCAACGTCCCATGCGCGGTAGACGATGCCCATGCCGCCGCGGCCGAGCTCCTCGTCGAGCCGGTAGCGGCCGGACAGAGTGTCGCCGACGCTGCAGGTGGGCAGCACCGCCGTCGCCGAGGGGCGCATATCGGCGTCGATCGTCTCCGATTCCAGGAAGTCCACGGTTGTGTATTCCGCGGCGGGCGTGGGGTATTCCAGGGAGGAATTTGGGATTTCGGATTTCGGATTTTCACGGACGAGACATCGGCGCATGACCTTGTCCGGAATGTGGGCGGAGGCTTCAGCCTCCGCGAGGAGCGCGAGGACCGCTCGCACCGCGTCCACGTGCCCCAGCGCCACGATGGCGGGCGCTGAAGCACCCGCCTACAGCAGAAGGGACGTCCGCGCATGACTCCGGTCCGGAATGTGGGCGGGCCCTTCAGGGTCCGCGAGGACCGCGTCGCCGGCGAGCACAGCGCGTGGAGGACGGTCCGCGGAGCCGGCGACGCTATTCCTGACGGCCGGCGATGGTGGTGAGGGTGTCGGTCGCGGGGTCCCAGCGGACGACGCCGCGGCTGCCGTCGCGGAAGACGCGCCAGGCCTCGGGCTTCCAGGCCATGGGTGTCGCGGTGCCCCAGAAGCTGCGCTGCGACCAGGACCAGGCGACGACGTTATCGTCCCGGCCGGCGAGCCAGCGAAGTTCGCCCGTCTCGAGGTCGAACAGCTCCATGCGCTCGCCGGTCAAGTTCCCGTCGTCGTCGAGGCGAGGCCTGAAGATCGCCAGCCGGCCGGGCTCGACCTCGCCCCCGATCCGGAGCCAGGGGTCCCGACCGAGGCTGTGGACGATCCAGCTCCCGGCCTCCGGGTCGAAGAGGCCCAGCCGGTGCTCGTCATCGGAGCCGCGGGTGGCGGTCGCGACCAGGCGTCCGTCCGCGAGCACCGCGGCGTCGCGGGCCCACCCGGGCAACGCCACCTCGCGCTCCAGGGCTCC
>DATIVB010000509.1:0-7499 GCA_035466375.1 Chondromyces sp. | reverse complement strand
CTGGCTGGATCCGGGCGACCGGGCGATCGTCGAGGCGCTGCGCAGGGAGCCGGTGGGGGCGGTCCTGATCGAGGCGGTCGGCGGCGCCTACACCGAGTACGCCCGCCTGTCGGCGGCCTCGGGGGTGCCCGCGTACCTCGGTTGGGAGAACCACGAGCTGGTGTGGCGCGGCAGCTCGGTGCTCGAGGAGACCGGACGCCGCAAGGCGCTGATCGACGCCCTGTACTCGAGCGGCGACCCCGCCGAGGTGCGCCGCCTGGCGGCCGAGGCCGGCGCGGACCTGATCGCCGTCGGCTCGCTCGAACGCCGCGACTACGGGCCTTCGCAGCTCGCCGCCGTGGCCGCCGCCGGCGAGCTCGTGGTCGAGCACGGCGAGGCGCTGCTGGTCCGCATCGCGCCCTGAAGCGCCGAGCCGGGTATGATGGCTGCATGGGATCGCAGCAGCCCGAGCTCAGCGTCGTCGTCCCCGCCTTCAACGAGGAGGGCAACGTCGAGGCCATGCACCGGCGGCTGGTGGCGGCGCTCGAGGGCGTGGTGGAGAGCCTCGAGATCCTCTTCGTCGACGACGGCTCGACCGACGCCACCTGGCCTCGGGTGCGCGACCTGGCCGCGTCCGACCGGCGCGTCCGCGGCATCCGCTTCGCCCGCAACTTCGGCCATCAGGCAGCTCTGACGGCCGGGGTCGACGCCGCGGCCGGGCGCGCCGTGGTGATCATCGACGGGGACCTGCAGGACCCGCCGGAGGTGATTCCCGAGATGGTGGCGCGCTGGCGCGAGGGGTTCGAGGTGGTCTACGGCCAGCGCGAGGAGCGGGAAGGGGAGACCTGGTTCAAGCTCGCGACGGCGGCCGTCTTCTACCGCATCCTGCGCGGCATCACCAACGTCGACATCCCGGTGGACACCGGGGACTTCCGGCTCATGGGCCCGCGCGCGGTGAGCGCATTCCGCGCCCTGCCGGAGCGCAACCGCTTCATCCGCGGCCTGGTCAGCTGGATCGGCTTCCCTCAGACCGCCGTCCGCTACCGCCGCCAGGCGAGGAGCCAGGGCGCGACCAAGTTTCCCGTCCGCAAGATGCTGCGATTCGCCCTCGACGGCATTACGTCCTTCTCATACTTCCCGCTCCGCCTCGCGACCTGGACGGGCTTCGCGGTGTCGATCTTCGCCTTTCTCTATATCCTGGTGGTGCTGGTGCTCAAGGCCGTCGGCATCAGCTGGCTCGGCTACACCTCTCTGATGGCGTCGATCCTCTTCCTCGGCGGCGTGCAGCTGCTGATGATCGGCATCATGGGCGAGTACCTGGGGCGGATCTTCGACGAGGTCAAGCGCCGGCCGCTCTACCTGGTGGGCGAGCGTACCGACGGCGAGGGCGCCGTGACCCCCCCGCAGCGCATCCTGTGCTGAAGCGTCCGGGCCGACTCAACGATCGTAGACCTTGATGGTGCGAACCTCGGCGAGTGCCAGTTCCTCGGTGTAGCGGAGGCCGCCTCCTCCGAGCTCGCGGACGACGTCGAGTACCAGGGTGTCGGCGCCGACGGTGTCGATCCCCCCGCTGCGCACGCGTCCGTCGCGGAGTATGACGTCGACCCGCTGACCCACCGCCGCACGCAGGGCCCGGGTGTCGCGGGGGCTGATGAAGCGGTAGCGCTCCATCTCCGCAATCCGGCGCTCCATCTGATCGATCCGTACTTCGTCGAGCCCGAAGCGCATGGCCAGGCGCTCGGCCCGCTCGAGACGCGCCGCGGCCTCCTCCCACTCCGCGTTGTCCGCCGCCTCTCCGGCGCGCGCGACGAAGTGATTCACCAGAACGTCGGCGATCTCCACCACGTCCTCGTCGGTGCGGTCGACGAGGGCGGCGGCTGCGAGCTGCCCGAGCGCTCCATCGAAATCGCCCTTCGCGAGCGCGAGGCGCGCCTGAGAGACTGCCGCCGCGAGGCGTGCCCTGGGCGCCGATTCTCCCGCCGCCATCGAAAGCGTGGTGGGTGAGGGCTCGAGAACGGGCGCCGGGGAGGGGGACGGGGTGGAGGAGGGAGTCGCGGTCGGCGACGGCGGCAGGGCCCGGGTACGCCCGGCAAGGCGCGCGGCGGGCCCGATGCCGAGGACGATGGAAGCCGCGACCGCGGCTGCGGTTGCCAGCAGCAGCAGGGCGATGACCACCGGCATCGGGACCGACCGCGAGGGCGTGGTGGGCTCGTCAACCGTCTCGGGCGCGGTGTCTTTGTCTTGGGCCGGCCGCACGGCGGCGGCCGAGGAGACCTGCTGCACCATCGGCGACGGCACGGGTCCTCGGTCGTCCGCTTCAGGGTCGAACTCCCGCAGGGCGCGTTCGATGTGGGCGATCTCGCGCCCGACCGACATGAATCCGACACTCTCGAAGAGGTGGGCGACCGGAAAGAGCTCGCGCGCGATGCGGCCGAAGTGCAGCTTTTCTCCAGAGGATTCCTGGCCCGCCTCGAGGCGCGCGATGATCGAGGCCACCCGCTGTTGGGTGAGGGGGAACTCCTCGTTCCGGGAGCCCATCGCAGCGCATCGGCGCTCGATCTCGCGCAGCCGGGCAATCACCGGGCGCAGGTCGGGGGCGGGAGGCTCGCGGTCGTCGTTCATGTTCGGAGCGAATCTTAGCGCAGATCGCCGAGCGCCGACGACGTAGGTGTCAGGTGCGTCCATCCGGTGCGGATAGTAGAGTGTGAAGGTGCAGAGGCGGGCGAAAACGGCGCGGGCTGCGGTTCTGGCGCTCGGCCTGGTGGGCACCGCCTGCCTGCCAGCAGGGCCGCAGCTCGGAGACCTCAACGAGATCCACAGCCGGGGCGAGCTGCGGGTGGTCGTGCGACCGGGCTTCTTCGCGCCCGACGCAGCGGTCGAGGCCGCGGCCGAGGAGGCGGCGCTGATACGCCAGTTCGCGGCCCGCCTCGGGCTCTCGGTGCGCTGGATCGAGGCTGCCCGCCACGACCAGCTGCTGGCCAAGCTCGAGAGCGGCAGGGCCGACCTCGCGGTCTCCAGGTTCGCGGCCGCCGATCTCCTCGACAGGAACCTTCGTGCCTCCGCGGCGGTCGACTGGGTGAACGACCTGCTGCTCGCCCGGAAATCCGGGGGAACCGCAGCGCCGGCGGACAGCGGGTCCGCCGCGGTGCATCTCCACCGCAGCGCCACCACGCCCCGGGTGAAGCGCTTCCTGGTCGAGCGCGGGCTGCGGGCGGTGGAGGTTCCCGAGGAGGTGCCGCTGGAGGAGATCCTGAGGCGGGTCCATTCGGGGCGTTACCGCATGACCATTGCCGACTCCCGCATCGCGCGCGCGGTGGGCGCCCTGGAGAGCCTGCAGGTGGTGGCGCAGCTCGGCGAGCGGCGCGCGGTGGTGTGGACGGTGCGCGAGCGGAGCCCGCAACTGCGCCTGGCCGCCGACCGTTTCCTCTTCGCCGAGCGGGTCCTGTTCCGCTCGGCACGGGTTGCCGCCTGCCGCGACCTCCACCGCATCCGCCAGGCGGGCGTGCTGCGCCTGGTGACCAGAAACTCCGCCACGACCTGCGCGGTCGAGCACGGCGACCTGGGCGGCTTCGAGTACGACCTCGCGCTCGAGTTCGCGCGGCGGCTCGGCGTCCGTCTCGAGCTGTCGATCCCGCCGCCCGACACCGATCCCCTGGACTACCTGCGCCAGGGTTACGGTGACCTCGCTGCGTTGCACGAGCCGGTTGCGCCCACGGACGAGGGCTCGCTGTTGGCCAGCGAGCCCTATCTCCGCGTCGATCTGGTGGCGGTGGTCTCTTCGCGGGCCGAGCAGCCGTCTTCGGTGGAGGAGCTGGCCGGCGTGCGCGCGGCCGCCTCGCGGCCGGTGGCCGAGCTGGCGCGGCTGGTGCCGCTGATGGCGCCGATCCGGGCACGGCCGCCCGGCATCGGCGCCGATGCGTTCAACGCCATGATCGCCGTCGAGCGGGGCGAGGTTCCGGTCGCGGTCGTCGACCGCGACGCCGCTCGGCTCGAAATCGCGGATCGTCCCGGCCTCGCGATGGGCCCGATCGTCCTGCCGGACGTAGGCCTGGTGTGGCTTCTGAACGCCTCCTCCCCACAGCTGCGGCGCGAGGTCGACGTCTTTCTCCGCGAGGTCCGCAGCTCGGGTTTCGTGCGCCAGCTCGTTTTCAACCAGTTCGGATCGTCGCGACCACCGGGTACGGCGGGCCTGCTGCCGATCCCTGACGGCGCCCTGAGCCCTTACGACGAGCTGCTGCGCTGGGCCGGACACGCCTACGACATCGACTGGCGCCTGCTCGGCTCCCTGATGTACGAGGAATCGCGTTTCGACCCCCAGGCCGTCGGTCCGGGCGGATCGGCGGGCCTCTTCCAGTTCATGCCGACGACCTGGCTCGAGCTCGGCGTGGAGGACCCGCACGATCCGCACGAGGCGACCGAGGCGGCAGCGCGCTATCTGCGGCGGCTGATGGATGAGTTCGCGGAGGTTCCGCTCTCCGACCGGGTGGCGTTCGCCCTCGCCTCCTACAATGTCGGGCCCGGCCACCTCCACGACGCCCGCCGCCTGGCCCGCGAGATGGGCCTCGATCCGGACCGCTGGCTGGGTTCGGTGGAGATCGCGACCCTGGCACTCGACGACCCAGAGGTGGCGCGCCGGTTCTCGACCGGGGTGTGCCGGTGCCGACGCGCGGTCGGCTACACCCGCAAGATCCTCAGACGCTACGCTGCGTACACCGAGCAGTTCCCCCCCGCCTAGAATTCGTGGGTTGAAACCGTGGTTTCAACCCACGAATTCTAAAGGTTGTTCGCCTGGAACATGTCCCGGAGGGCGAGCAGGGTCTTGGCGAAGTTCATCTCCTTGAGGAGTTCCTGGAGGTCCTTCTTGGTGCCGCCCGTCCGCATCATCTTCTCGACGTTGCCGGTGACCTCGTAGAACACCGACAGGGGGTGGAGGCCGAGGCGCGAGAAGTTGTGCTCGTACCAGTCGCTGGCCGTCACCTGCTCCCAGACCAGCGGCGCCGGCGTGACGTCGCTCGTCCACACGCCCTCGGCGATGGCGGTGACCTCGCGGTACAGCTCCCGCAACACCGTGCGGTGGTCGTTGCCCTCGAGGGCTTCGGCGAGCCTCTTCGGCCCGACTCGGCTGTCGGTTTCCTTGTCGCCCGCGTGTTCAGAGGCCGCCGGGGATTCGGCGGAGTGCTCGTCGTCGCGGTCGCGGTCGTCGATGGTCCGTCGCTCGGCCACCGTGTCCTCGTCGTCGACCATCCCGGCATCGCCGGCAGGGGTCGCGGCCGACCGCACCGGACGTTTCGGCGGCGCCGAAGGAGCCGGTTCCTGTTTGCCGGCCGGCGCCTTGACGCTGCGGGAAGAGTCCATTTTCGGGCGCGCCGCCGGAGGATTCGCCGGCGACACCTTCGGCGCCGCAGGGCGGGGCTTCGGGTCAGGTCGCGGGGGTGCGGGCGGTGCTGCCTCGGTCTCCGGCGTCTCGTCCTGAGGCGCGCTGTCCGAGGCCGCGGCCGGGGGCGGCGCATCGGCGAAGGCCTTGCGGAACCTGAGATGGAAGGTGCCGAGGAAGGAGAGCTCGGTTTCGCTGATGGGCCGGGCGCGGGCGAGCTTGGCTCGCATCACGTCGAGCTCGAGAAACCTCGCCTGCAACAGGGCGCCGCTCGGCGCGAGAGCCATGAGGTTCGGGAAGTGCTCGGCGTTCTTTTCCAGGATCTCGATCAGATCGCCGAAGACCGCGTAGTCCATGATCTGCTGGTACTGGCCTTCGTACCAATCGATGGAGCGTTCCCGCTCCTTGGCGGCGATGAGTCGCTGGAAGACCTCGTCCGGCAGGCCGTCGCGGTACCAGGTGTCGCCGTAAACCGATTCCAGCCCCTCACGGATACCGCGCCGCATCTGGCCGAGAATCTCGGAGACGATTCGGTAGGCATCGATGTTCTGCTCCAGCCAATCCATCCTGACGCATCTCCAACGGGCGGTCGCTCCGACGAGGTGCTGAGATTAACACGGCGAGCGCGGATCTGGCACGGCGCCACCCGGCACTCCGAGCAACGGGAATGGCGCTGCATCCGGCTCAGTCGGCCTCGAGCGCCCAGGCGAACTCCGGATACTCGCGGCTCTCCTGGACCAGGAAGATGTGACAGGTCTCGCAGTCCATGGGAATGGTGTACTCGCCGTCGGCCGTCGACATCTCGTCGTCGTGGCACCGCATGCAGCCGGGGAAGTCGTCGTGCCCGATGTGATTCGGATGGGTCTCCCAGTTGGTCCGCATGTACGGAAAAACTGACTTCCCGTAGGCCTCCGACGCGAGCTCCGCGCCTTTGGCGACCAGCTCGGACCGGTTCGCCGCCACCTCGGGGTACTCCGCGGCGTAGAAGTCGATCATGGTCTGGCGGACGAGTGCCATGCCGGCGGCGTGGCTCTCGTACTCTCCTTTGACGGCCGCGACGGCTTCCCTCTTGTAGTAGGGCAGGTCGCGGAGCTCGGGGTGGGTGCTGATGATCCAGTCGACCGCCTTCGAGGGCACGCGGAACTCGTGGGTCGGCCGGTTGTGGCAGTCGATGCAGTCCATCACCCTGGCCTCGGCGACCGCCTGCGCCGAGGGTGGTTCGGCCCCGTCCCGCTGGTAGACGCGGACCTCGCCGTCCGGAGTCGTGAGCTCCACCCAGGCAATCTCCTCACGCCTCTCATCCGCGCTCAGGTAGCGGATGCGGTTGTCGGAGTAGATGTGCCACCAATGGATGCCGTCCGCGCGACCGAGGTCGAGGCTGCCGCCGCCGGTTCGCAGCAGCATCGCCGTGTACGACGGCGTGTTGGCCTCGTCGCTCGAGTAGCGCGAGAAAATCCGCAGCTTGTCGCCGTGGTGCTTGTTTGGCCAGTGGCACTGCTCGCAGGTCTCGCGGGCCGGACGCAGCGTCTCGAGCGGCGTGAGGATCGGCCGATGGTAGGTACCGAGAGCCGTGTGCCACACCTGGCGGAGGCCGTCGAGCTTCGACTTGACGAACCATGAGGCCCCCGGCCCGATGTGGCAGTCGACGCAGGCGACCCTCGAGTGGGGCGAGTCCTGGTAGGCCGTGTACTCGGGCTGCATGACGGTGTGGCAGGTCTCACCACAGAATGCCACCGTCTCCATCTCCTCGACGGCGAAGAAGGAGGCCGCGCCGAGAATGACCGTGTTGAGCGCCGTCAGCGCGATGACCACGATGGCCACCCGCCGCACCTCGGGATCATTGAAGTCGAGCCGAGGATAGGCGGTGAGCTCGTCGGCAGTGGCGCCGCCCTTGATCAGCTTTCGGCGCCGCCGCCACATTCCGATCGGGATCTCGATGAGGCCGAGAACGAAGAGGACCGGGAGCACGACGTAGGCGAAGATCCCGATGTAGGGATTCGTGAGGCCGCCCCACATCTGGGCCAGCAGGAAGATCACGATCAGCAAGCCCGACAGCGTCGTCAGCACGACGCCGGCGATGGTCAGTCCGTTGTTGGCGTAGTTGAAGAGCCGACCGAAGTACCTGCGCCTCGAATCACGGGAGTTC
>DATIVB010000508.1:0-9581 GCA_035466375.1 Chondromyces sp. | reverse complement strand
AAGGAGGTCGACCTCTTGATCGAGCACGACGGCCGCCTCCACGGCGTGGAGGTGAAGCTGGGAGCGTCGCCGCGACGCTCGTGGACCCGGACCTTCGCGCCCCTGGACAGACTCGATCTGCCGGTCGCCGAGTGCGCGGTGATTTCGCTGGCACCGGAGTTGTCGCCGCTCGACGAGACGACCTGGGCGGTGCCGGTCGGACTGATGTGATCCGCTCGAGAGTCAGCGATGGGAATCCCGGTGCGCTCGAGCCCGACGAAACGAGCCCCGGCGGTTGCCCGCCGGGGCTCTGTGGTTCGATCCCGGTTTCGGTCAGCGCAGGTCGAAGCGGTCGAGGTTCATGACCTTGTCCCACGCCGCCACGAAGTCGTTGACGAACTTCTCCCTGGCGTCATCGCAGGCGTAGACCTCGGCCAGCGCCCGCAGCTGGGAGTTGGCGCCGAAGACGAGGTCGGTGCGGGTGCCGGTCCACCGGCGCTTGCCGGTGGCGCGGTCGCGGCCCTCGTATACACCCTCGGTCTTCGACGCCTTCCACTCGGTGCCCATGTCGAGCAGGTTGACGAAGAAATCGTTCGAAAAGGTGCCCGGCACTGCCTTGCAGACTTCAGGGAGCCTGACCGGGGCAGTTCGGCGCAGCGGCACGGTTTAATCGTTCCAATAAGTCCTTCTTTGAAAAATCTCTCAGGACAGAGGGGAAAAGGGCCCCGATCACCGAATGTGCAGTTCGTAGATTTTCCGGAAATGATGGCCGTATATGGAAAAGGTGATGGCCAGCGGAAGGAGGCGGGGGCGACGGATGAGGGTCCAGAAGACCAGGTACCAGTACTGAAACCGCTCTTCGCCCCAGATGCCGAGTCGCACCGACGATCGAAAGAAGGCGCAGAAGCGCTGGAAATCCAGGGGCGCATGCACTTCGGGCGCCTTGAACTCCCGTAAAAACGTCCGGATGCGCCGGTAGAAATTGGGTGGGGAATAGATATGCCGCATGATATTCCGGTACCCTTTTAAAAGCGTATCCAGCCCCATCTTGGGGATGATGTTGGTGCTTGCCTCCACGTTGTCGCCGGAAAAGGTGCCCACCAGGCGGTTTTCCCGGTTGAGGCGGTCGAACAGCCGGGTCCCCGGCGGCGCCTGGAGGAGACCCACCATGGCCGTGACGATCCCGCTTTGCTGGATGAACTCGATCTGCCGCTGAAATGTCGACTGGGTGTCGCTGTCAAATCCCACGATGAATCCGCCCTGGACCTGAAGACCGGACCGGTGGATGGTCCGGACACTTTCCAACAGATCCCGGTTTTGGTTCTGACCTTTCAGACATTCCGTCAGGGAGGCTTCGTCCGGGGACTCGATGCCGATAAAGACGGCGTGGAAACCGGCTTTCACCAGCAGGCGCATCAGCTCCGGATCGTCTGCCAGGTTGATGGACCCTTCAGTGGAGAAGACACACCCCTTTTTCCCTTTGCGCCACTTGATCAGCGCGGGCAGAAGTTCGGTTTTCAGGTATCTCTTGTTGCCGATGAAATTGTCGTCCACAAAGAAGACACTGGAACGCCAACCGCTGTCATAAATGGCGTCCAGTTCCGCGATCACCTGTCGTGCGGACTTCATCCGGGGCTTGTGCCCGAACAATACGGTGACGTTGCAAAAGTCACAATTGAAGGGGCATCCCCTGGAGAATTGAATACTCATGGAAGCGTACTCTTCCATTCGGATCAAATGCCACAAGGGGATGGGGGTGAGGCCCAAATCACAGTGGCCGCGGGCCCGGTATATTTTTTGAGGGCAGCCATCTCTCAGATCCGCAAGAAAGGCCGGCAGCGTGATCTCGGCCTCGTCAAGGACAAGGTGATCCACGTCGTCAAACACATCCGGCTCGCAGGTAAACAGGGGCCCGCCAGCAACCACTCGTACTCCTTTTTCTTTGCACCGGGTGATGACCTGCCGTGCCGAGCGTTGCTGGATCACCATTCCCCCGATAAACACCATGTCCGCCCATTCCAGATCCTCGTCCGCAAGCAGCTCCACGTTGATGTCCACCAGGCGTATGGACCAGGCCCGCGGCAACATGGCCGCCACGGTCAACAAACCCAGCGGTGGGTAGGCGGATTTTTTCCGGATAAAGGGCAGCGCAAAGGCGAAGCTCCAGAAAGTGTTTGGAACTGCGGGGTTGATGAGCAGGGCATTCATGGAAAGCTCCGCCTTCAAAGGAGATCAGAAATGAACTCGCCGATCGTAAGGATCATTTCCTCTGTCATTGAACCCCCGGACGGTGTCAAACAGAATCGGGGCATCCCCGGGAAATGATCAGGGAGTGGTTCTCCGAAGAATCAGGAATGAGCATACGAAGTCGGCTGGTCGAGTGACCTCTCGATCGAGTGCAACCGAACGTCCAGACACACAACAGGCCCCGGCGGTCACCGCCGGGGCCTCGTGTTGAACGGATCCGAGTGGGTTCAGCGCAGGTCGAAGCGGTCGAGGTTCATGACCTTGTCCCAGGCGGCCACGAAGTCGTGCACGAACTTCTCCCTGGCGTCATCGCAGGCGTAGACCTCGGCCAGCGCGCGCAGCTGGCAGTTGGCGCCGAAGACGAGGTCGGTGCGGGTGCCGGTCCACCGGCGCTTGCCGGTGGCGCGGTCGCGCCCCTCGTACACACCCTCGGTCTTCGACGCCTTCCACTCGGTGCCCATGTCGAGTAGGTTGACGAAGAAATCGTTCGTGAGCGTGCCGGGGCGGTCGGTGAAAACGCCGTGCGAAGAGCCGCCGTGGTTGGCGCCGAGGACGCGCAGGCCGCCGACGAGCACCGTCATCTCCGGAGCGGTGAGCGACAGCAGCTGCGCCCGGTCCACCAGCAGGTGCTCGGCGGGCCGGGTGAAGCCCTTGGCGAGGTAGTTGCGGAAGCCGTCCGCCTTGAGCTCGAGCGGGGCGAAGCTGTCCGCGTCTGTCTGCTTCTGCGACGCGTCGGTTCGTCCCGGGGCAAAGGGAGTCTCGAGCTTGACGCCGGCGTCCTTCGCGGCCTGCTCAACGGCCGCGCAGCCGCCGAGGACGATGAGGTCGGCGAGCGACACCTTCTTGCCGCCCGACTGCTGCTTGTTGAAGTCGCGCCGGATCTTGTCGAGGGCCTTGATCACCTTCGCCACCCGGGCCGGCTCGTTCACCGCCCAGTCCTTTTGCGGCGCGAGACGGAGGCGGGCGCCGTTGGCGCCGCCGCGCTTGTCGGAGTTGCGGAAGGACGAGGCCGCGGCCCACGCGGTAAAGACCAGGTCCGAGACGGACAGTCCCGAGGCGAGGATCTCCTTCTTGAGGACGGCGATGTCCTTCTTGCCGACGAGCTTGTGGTCGACCGCCGGGACCGGGTCCTGCCACAGCAGCTGCTTCTTGGGAACCTCGGGGCCGAGGTAGCGCGAGATCGGACCCATGTCGCGGTGGGTGAGCTTGAACCACGCCCGCGCGAAGGCGTCGGCGAACTCCTTCGGGTTCTTGTGGAAGCGCCGGGAGATCTTCGCGTAGATGGGATCCATGCGCATCGCCATGTCGGCGGTGGTCATCATCGGCCGGTGCTTTTTCGACGGATCGTGCGCGTCCGGAACCATGTCTTTCTCGGCAACGTCCTTCGCGTGCCACTGCCAGTGGCCGCCGGGCCCCTTCACGCACTCCCACTCGTAGCCGAAGAGCATGTCGAAGTAGCCCATGTCCCACGTCGTCGGGTTCGGGGTCCACGCGCCCTCGATGCCGCTGGTGATCGTGTCGGCTCCCTTGCCGCTGCCGAGACGGTTTTTCCAGCCGAGGCCCTGCGCCTCGATGGGGGCGCCCTCGGGCTCGCGATCGAGGTACTCTGCGTCGGGTCCGGCCCCGTGGCACTTGCCGAAGGTGTGGCCGCCGGCGGTCAGCGCCACGGTCTCCTCGTCGTTCATGGCCATGCGCGCGAAGGTCTCGCGGATGTCCCTGCCCGACTTGACCGGGTCCGGCTCGCCGTTCGGCCCCTCCGGGTTGACGTAGATGAGTCCCATCTGCACCGCGCCGTAGGGGTTCTCGAGCATCCGGTCGCCGCTGTAGCGCTGGTCTCCGAGCCACTCGGCCTCGGTGCCCCAGTCGATGTCCTCCTCGGGCTCCCAGATGTCCTCGCGGCCCCCGGCGAAGCCGAACGTTTTGAAGCCCATCGACTCCAGGGCGCAGTTGCCGGCGAGGATCATCAGGTCGGCCCAGGAGATCTTGCACCCGTACTTCTGCTTGATCGGCCACAGCAGCCGCCGCGCCTTGTCGAGGTTGGCGTTGTCGGGCCAGCTGTTGAGCGGCGCGAAGCGCTGCGTTCCGGAGGACGAGCCGCCGCGGCCGTCGCTGATGCGGTAGGTGCCGGCGCTGTGCCAGGCCATGCGGATGAAGAGGCCCCCGTAGTGGCCCCAGTCCGCCGGCCACCACTCCTTCGAGTCGGTCATCAACTCGTAGAGGTCCTTTTTCACAGCGGCGAGATCGAGCTTTGCGAACTCCTCGGCGTAGTCGAAGTCCTCGCCCATCGGATCGCCGGTGGGCGGGTTCTGGTGCAGGACCCTGAGGTTGAGCTGATCCGGCCACCAGTCGCGGTTGGTCATCGGCCTCCGGTTGCCTCCGCCCGTCACCGGGCATTTGCTGGAATCGTCTGACATGTCGTTCCTCCCCGTGTTTATCGTTGTGATGTTAATCGTGGGCTCACTCGGTTGCGCGACCACCCGTTCTGTGGCGAACGCGGGCAGCGGTCACGGTTTTCTCATCGTGTACCGACCCGGCCGGGCTCCGGGCGACGCACTCGGAGCAGCGGCCCCAGTAAATCACCTCGGCCTCGTCCACCTCGTACCCCGCGTCGTCGGCCGGGGTCAGGCAGGGCGCGGCACCGACCGCGCAGTCGACGTCGACCATCCGGCCGCAGGTGCGGCAGACCAGGTGGTGATGGTTGTCGCCGGCCCGGTCCTCGAAGCGCGCCGGCGACCACGCGGGCTGAATGCGCCGGATCAGCCCCTTGTCGGCCAGCAGGCCGAGGGCGTCGTACACCGCCTGCCGGGAGATGGCGCCGATCACGGCCCGCACCGCGCTGGCGACGTCGTCCGCGGTGCAATGCGGATGACGCGACACAGCCTCCAGAACGGCCAGGCGCTGGGCCGTGATATGGACACCGTGCTCACGAAGCAGATCGGCCGACGTGCTATTCATTGATGTAGAATGAATCCAAATCTGGAATTTGTCAAGAACCCGAATCCGGATCGACTGCCTTCGAGGAAGAGTGGATGGCTCGCAACCACCGCGAAGCGGTTGATTCGCCGGCGCGGGCCGAGTATCGTCCGTTCCAACGCAGACGATTCGAACCATACGAACGGGGAGGACCACAGTATGAGCAAGACGAGGCTGGGTATCTGCTGCGCGATGGCGGCGGTGCTCGCCGTCGCGATCTCGGCGGCGGCGATGACTGCGACGGAGGCGATTCAGCAGCGCCAGAAGGCCATGGAGGGGATCCGCGAGGCGATGATGGCGCTCGGCGCCATCGCCAAGAAGCAGCAGCCGTTCGACGCAGCGGTGGTCCAGGCCAATGCCGCGACCATCGCCGAGAACCTGGCGCAGGCGGCCGAGCTGTTCCCTGAGGGCAGCGACACGGGCAAGGTCCAGACGTGGGCCAAAGCGGAGATCTGGACCCACCGCGGGCAGTTTGACCAGTTCCTCGAGAGCACGCGACTGGCGGCGGTGGACCTGCAGTCCGTCACCGAAGCCGAGGCGTTCCCGCCCGCTCTCGGCAGGCTCGGCAACGGCTGCAAGAGCTGCCACGACATGTTCCGCCTGCCCAAGAACTGACGGTGTCGATCCGCGCGAAGAAGGCCGGGGTGGCCCTCGCGGGCACCGCCGCGGTGGCCGCCGTGGCGCTCGTCGTGCTCAGTGCAGCCCGGCCGGGCGGACACGCCCTGCCGGCCCATGAGCCGGACCCAAACCGCGGCGAGGTGCTGTACCACGCCGGCGGCTGCATCTCGTGTCACAAGGCCTCCGCCGCCGCGGGAGTCACGGGGCCGCCCACCGGCGAGGCCCCCTTCGAGACGCCGGTGGGGACCTTCTGGCCCGGCAACCTCACGCCCGACCCCGAGACCGGGCTCGGGAGCTGGACGGCCGAGCAGTTCGTCGACGCCATGGTGCGCGGGGTCTCGCCCGACCGCCGGCACTACGTCCCGGCCTTCCCCTACCCGTCGTACCGCTCGATGCGCGTCGAGGACCTGCTCGACCTGTGGGCCTACCTGCAGGAGCTCGAGCCGGTGCGCGCGCCGGGCCGGGCAGCCGAGTTGCCGGTTCCCGGCCTCGCGCGGCGGGCGGTCGGGCTGTGGAAGCTCCTCGCCCTCGGCGAGGCGGGGTTTGGTCCCGACCCCGAACGCAGCGAGGCCTGGAACCGCGGCGCCTACCTGGTGCACGGCCCTGGGCACTGCGGCGAGTGCCACACGCCGCGCAACGCCCTGATGATCCCGGACGAGAGCCGCGCCTTCACAGGCGGGCCGCACCCCCGCGGCGACGAGGGCGAGGTGCCGAGCCTGCGCGACCTCGAAGGCCGCGGACGCTACTCGGACGTGTCGGACCTCGTGCTCGCGCTGCAGTTCGGCGAGACACTGGGCTACGAGAAGCTTTCGAGCGGCGGCATGGCGGACGTCCAGATGAACCTCGCCATGCTCCCCGAGGACGATCTGCGCGCGATCGCGGAGTACCTGCTCAGCCTCGAGTGAGCGGCGGGCGGGCAGCTCGCATGGCTCAGGGGTTCTCGGCTGCAGAGCACGATGCACCGCGCGTGGCGGCCCTTTTTCGATTCGTTCGCTCGACGTCCTCGAGCAGGCGTCGCCCGAAACCGCACCCACGGTCGACGGTGTCGATCTCGTGTGGCCGGGTCCCCCGGGCGGCGGAACACGCGCCATCTCACACCGCGCCCGGCGCCGGCCGCCGTCTCGGGTCGGCGCCGCCCGCTCACTCCTGGGGGGCCGCCGGGTCGAGCAGGTCGGAAGGATCCTCGGTCCGGCGCTCCCGGTCGATCTGTCCCACGATCGGGTCGCCGCGCTCGGCGATGTCGGTGTGCAGCTCGACTGCGGGCGCCGCGGCCGGGCGCTGAGCCGGGCGCTCGGCCGACAACAACTCGGTCGGCTCGGAGCGGATCCGGTAGATCGGCTCCGGCAGCTGGAAGCCGGCCGCCTCGAGGGCCTCCTTGACCAGCCGGATCGCCTCACTCCGCGCCCGGAAGAACTTGGTCTCCCGCTGGTCCACCCAGCCGTAGAACTGGATGGGCACGCTGGAGTCGCCGATCTCGACGATCTGCGACCACGGCTCCGGGTCGCCGAGGACGCCGGGCATGCGGCGCAGCACGTCGATGCCGACGGCCTGCGACCGCGAGAGGTCCGAGTCGGCCGCCACCGCGATCCTGAGGTCGAAGCGCCGTCTCGGGTTGCGGGTGAAGTTGACGATCACACCCTTGAAGACGCGCGCGTTGGGGATCCGGACGTGGTTCCCGTCCAGGGTCATGAGCACCGTCGCCCGGCTGGTGAGCCGCACCACCATGCCCTCGAAACCGTCGATGTCCACGTGGTCATTGGGCGCGAACGGCTGGCGCAGGCTGAGCAGCACGCTCGCCATGTAGTTCTCCATCAGATCCTTGAAGGCGAAGCCGATGGCGATGCCCGCGACGCCCGCCGTTCCGACCAGCGCGCCGGCGATGGCCGTGGCGTCGACAATGTGCAGCGCGAGCACCACCCCCGCGAGCACCAGGCCGCTCCTGACCGCCGTCCGCGACACCTCCTGCACGAAGCGGTTCGGCGACAGGCGCGCGAAGGGCGCCTGCCAGCGCCCCAACAGCCAGCTCAGGAGGACGAACACCAGCAGGACGAAGACGGCGAACCCCACCACGGGCGCGAAGTTGGCGGCCTGCCTCACGGTCTCACGCAGCGCGTCGACCTGGTCCAGGACGTCTCCCCCGATCTCGACGGCGTTGGTCACCGCGCCGACGCCCTCCGTCGCGCGGGCCAGCTCTTCGGCCAGGCGCCACTCCTGAATGGTCGAAACTTCGCCCGCGAGCCGCGCGACGCCGGACTCCACCCGCACCGTGACCGACTCGAGGCCCTCGAAGGCCCGCAGCCGCCGCTCGACAGCGCGCTCAAGGGCAGCGTCGGACGACTTCGAGGAGGCGTCGGCGCCGGCTTCCGCCGGCGTCGGGGTGTCCGAGGCCGCCGGCAGCACGGCGAGCGCCGCGGCCGCCGCCAGTGCCAGCACGAGCAGAGCCGTGCTGTGCGGAGCTGACTGTCGTTCCATTGGCGCCCAAAGACTACCACGCGCCCGGACATCCCCGCAGCCGCCCTGCAGAAGCCGAGGTTTCACAGTCAATCCAATTATCGGGGCGTCGTCTCTATAATCGAGGGGAAACATGAAGTCGGGAGGAACCCCTTGATGCGAACCGTGCTCATCACCGCCGCGATCCTGATCCTGGTATTCGCCGCAACTCCGCTCGGAGCGGGCACCATCCTCTTCGTCTCCGATACCACGACCGACCTCGACATCGTGACAGTGCTGCAGGGGGACGGCCACACGGTCACCTCTGTCACCAACGACTACGCCGGCGGCAACACCGCCCTCAAGGGCGACCTCAGCGGTTACGACGCCGTCTTCTGGTCCACCTCCCAGGTCAATCACAACGACGCCGCCCTGCTCGCGGTGCTTACCACCTGGGTCCAGGGGGGCGGCCGGCTCTTCGTGACCGGCGCCGACGGCGTGATTCCCAGCTACAACCCGACAACGGCGTTTCAAGAGTTTCTCGGCGGTACCGCCGGCTGGGACGGCGGCTACGACCTGGCTCCCATCGCCAACCTTGAGACGAGCCTCACGGTAGGCGCGGTGGACGTCCGCGGCCTGACACCATCCTACGTCAGCGACACCGACTCCCTGTGCGGGCCGCTGGCGAACGGCACCATCGGACTCACCTCACCCACCACGGGGTCGTCGCCGTGCGTTGGAGGCGCCTACGGTTGGACCCTACGCCAGCTCGGAGCGGGTGAGATTGCCTGGGTGCAGAGCGGAAATTTCGCGTCCACCAATCCCCCGGATGAGCCGCTGTGGACGGACACGTCGCCCACCGGCTTCGGCATGTACAACGGCGCGGTGCGCAACTTCGCCTTCAACGCCTCGCAGCCGGCTCAAAGCCGCGCCATCCCGACGCTCGGAGGGTGGGCCATAGCGGCGATGACGGCGCTGCTGGCGCTGGCGGGACTGGGGTTTCTCCGCCGCACGAGCTGAGCGAGACGTCAGGTCACCGACGACGGCCGCACCTACGACGACGGTCCCCATCGAGCACTGCGCCTCGCGTCTCCGGTCGGCAGCCGGTTGCCCCCGACGGCGTCGCGGTTTCCCAGGCTGGACTCCGGTTCGTCCCCAGGCGCCGCTCCTGAGCGGCCCGGTGCCGGGCGGACCCCCGCCCGGCCACCGTAGGCGATCACTTCCCCGGCAGGAGGCTCGTCAACGCATCCCTGAGGCGATCCCAGTAGCCGGCGGTCAACGACCACGGGCTGGGCTGTCGCAGTACGTGCAGCGTGCCCTCGACCTCGAGGACA